>DKUR01000032.1 GCA_002490775.1 Lachnospiraceae bacterium UBA7199
GACATTTTCAAAAGTTATTGACATATTGTGCAGATTGACTATGAATAAAAAGCATTGCCCTCACATCATCGTATCATCTCTAAGAACCTCCGTCAGACTGATTTTACGCATATTCCGCCATGCAAAAAAATAAGCCAGTGCAACAAAGCCTAAAATAGCCAGTATAAAAACAATAATAGAAATAAGCGGCATCTCCGCCAGAAATTCTTTTACTCCAACATAGCTTAGTTTCAGCATATACCCCACTACAGCAACTGCCAGAGGAAGCGTAATTAAAATCGGACGCCCCGCCAAAACCAGCGCTTCTATACAGAACATTTTTCCAATACCTTCAGGCGTCAGGCCAATGGACAGATATCTTGCAAATTCTCTTCTTCTTTGACGGACAAATCCCAGCGTATTAGAAAAAACATTACCAATCCCAATCATTGCAAGGAGAACACAAAATCCTGCAAAGACAGTCTTTATTCCTTGTATCTGTTTGTTATTTACCTCATATTCCTGAATACGGTTTTCACATTCTATATGATACTTTTGACTAACAAGCTCCTCCATCTCCTCCTGCAATACATTCAATTCTTCCGATGTCACATTTTCCCCGCCTAAGATGCAAATGTAGGTATCCCCTTCTATTTTTCCAATCTGTCCTTTAATTTCTTTCCATAAAGACATCGGAACAAAATGCACCAGTTCATAATAGTCAAGCGTTGCATACTCTTCTCTTAAAGGAGGGACTTCTGCCGTATAAGACAAAATCGGAATTTCTACTGTTATCTCTTCATCACCCGGCTGCCTTAAGACACTTACTGCATTCCCTGTGGCATCCTCCATTTTTAAATAGGGCACAAAATCAGGGTGCCTGAAATCTGGATTTGTCACATCACGGATTTGGTTTAATATCACAGCTCCGTCAAGCCGCGGCATAACGCCGATCTGCTCACAGTAGGCGGTAAAGCTATTATCATCCAGTATCACAACCGGCACGTTTACCAGCCATCCTCCATCAACCTGCACTACATCACTGCCAGAAGCATGTGAAAATCCTCCAAACAATTTCATGTCTTCGCTCATCTCATCTCCTGTAATGATTCTCTTTGCCAATGCTTTTTGATAAACAATGGCGCTTTCTACCCCGTCAAGCCTCTGAACTGCTTTTGCTTCCTCAAAATCATCAATCTCAGTGTCCTTCACTGTAACCATAATATCCCATACATTTTGATACCGCTCAAAATAAGTTTCTCTTGTGCTGATCCCGGAAAGAGAAAAAAAGCACTGCATAATCGTAAATGCCATAAAGGAAAATATAAGAGAAATAGATGCTGTCCGCAGGGCTTTTCTCTGGGCTTTCAACGCATTGCCTGCCAACTCTCCTTCTATTCCAAATAATAATGTAAGTAAATAAGAATTTTTTCTGCGCTTTAATTGTAACTCCCTGGTATTTTTAATTGCTTCAAGGGGCGTCATCCTGCTTAACTTTCCAGCCGGCAGCCATGCAGAAATCCATATAGTTATCACTGTTATCAACAGCGTTAAAATGAAAACCAGCGGGTGATATCCCGGAATTGCTTTATGTCGTCCCGGAATTTGACTGCCCAGCAAAATATTGGATAGCTGCATCATTCCCATACTGCCTGCAATGCCAATCAAATTCCCAACCAGTATCGGCACAGCGCAAAGAACTGCTGCTTCCTGCAAAAGACATGTTCGGATCTGTTTTGGAGTAGCGCCAATACTGGAAAAGATGCCAAACTGATGAATGCGTGCGTTCATGGATACTGCAAAGGAGTTATGTATAATTACAATCAAGGAAAACGACGCGAGTGTCATTATTAAAATAAACATAGGAAACACCAGCCTTGGTGCTGTATCTTTTTCACTGCGGATTAAATACATTGCTAAAAGTTGATAATTATAAACGATTTTTTCCGACGAAACTCCGACTGATTCAGCAATATGAGGGGTATCGGAAAAAACATCTCCATAACTATAAAAATAAAGATCTATTTCCGATTCCGCTTCCTTACTTTCTTTTTCATTATAATTAGCTGGTCTACATGATGAGACAGTGTTTTTTACCACTACATCTTTTACATGGGCAAAACTTTTTATGAATTCTATATCTTCCTGTTTAAAGTCTCCAATCATCCTGCTCTGCCAGCCGCCTTCTTCCTGTTCAATCCTTTCAACCTCATATTTCCATGCATTATAAAATAGTCCACACAATAGGGATAACAGCAGAGCTGAGATAAATGCCGAAATTCTGACAGATAAACAGGAGGAAGGATTGTTTTTTATATAACCCGATGAATAATCTTTCCACATATCCAATTGTTGTCATCTTTATGACAACGACTTCACCTCCTGCCTCTTGTCACTGATAATATGCCCGTCCTCAATTGTAATAATACGCTGTGCCTCCAGAGCCACCTTTTCATCATGAGTAATCAGTAAAATGGTCTGTTCAAGATTGCGGTTAGAGAGTTTCAGCATATCAATGATCTCTGTGGTATTTTTCTGGTCCAGATTTCCAGTTGGCTCATCTGCCAAAAGAAGAGCCGGCCGATAGATCAGCGAACGAGCAATGGCTGCTCTTTGCTGCTGGCCTCCTGATAGCTGGTTGGGTAAAGCATCAAGCTTGTCAGCAATCCCAAGAGAACTGACTACTTTCTCAAAATATTCCTGATTTGGTTTTTTCTTATCAAGCGCAAGGGGTATAAGAATATTTTTTCGCACCGTAAGTGTAGGAATCAGATTATAAAACTGATATACCAGCCCCACCTTTCTGCGCCGGAAAATTGCGGCCTGTGTCTGGTTTAGTTTAGATAGATCGGTTCCATCTATGACGACCTTCCCATCTGTGGGCTTGTCCACGCTGCCAAGAATATGCAGCAGAGTGGACTTGCCTGAACCGGACGCCCCGATGATTGCCACAAATTCCCCCTTGCTGACTGACAGATCAATCCCGTCAAGTGCCACTACCTGATTGCTGCCAGAGCCATACACCTTCCTGACTCCCTCACATCTTAAAATTTCCATTTTAATTTACTCCTTTTCACTGCATATCTCTTTCAAAGCATAATGGTGTATTCCTACATCCTTTACAATTAACAGTATAGCAGATGAAAGTTACAATCTAGTGACTGTAGAAGCGAATTTCAAAAAGAGCGCCACCCTCCGGCTTATTTCGAGCCCGTATGGTGCCGTTCTGGCGTTCAATAATCTCTTTTGATAAAGCCAGTCCAATACCAATGCCGCCATCGCTTGCATTCCTTCCCCGATAAAACCTTTCAAAAAGATGAGGAATATCGGCTTTTTCAAACCCTTCTCCATTATCCCAGATCAAAATTTCCGTATACAATGAATTCTGTGCATAAGAACAATAAATTCTACCCCCAAGGCTATGTTCCATACAGTTTTTCATTAGGTTCATCACTGCCTCTACAGTCCAATCCAAATCCCCAATAAACATCATCTCACCTAATTCAGGTATATCAATAGAAGTATCAGAACTGACAAACAGCTCCTGAAGATTATCTGCTGCAAGAACAAGTATGGTAAAAACATCCACTTCATTCTTTTGTAGAAATAGTGTTCCGGCATCAATCCGGGATAAAATCAACAGGGCTTCCTCTAAATGAATCAGCCTTAAAAGTTGTTTTTCCACTTGTTCTATATACAGGGAATCCTTCTTCTTCATCATCTGGACAGATAGAGAAATGGAAGTAATCGGTGTTTTTATTTGATGTGCAATATTTGCCAGATTTTCTGAAAAATTTTTTTTAGCCTGTATTGCTGAATCCTTTGTTTGATAGAGAAATGTTACTGTCTTATATATTTCATCTTCCAATTTAGAAAAATCATCCTCCCCGGAAGTGGAAAGGATGACCGCTTTGCCAATATTGACTTGTTCCAGATAATCTGCCAAATTCCGAATCCTCATGGCCTCTATCTTATTCCGATACAAAAAAGTAAAAGTAAAAAGCAAAATCCCTATCATAAGCCCTATTGCCATAAATAAAGCATTATGCCCATAAATGGAACCAGAAAAATCAGATTCACGATATCCCAATGTAGATAAAACATTATCTTCTTCCACCCCATCAAAACTCCCACTTGTATATTCCTTTAATGCGGCAGAAATTATTCTTTTTGTTTCTGGCTCCTGCTCCACCACTTTCCCACAGACCACATTTAACAACTCATATTGAAGCCGACTGTAATGGCCGGAAACAAACATGACAGAAGTAGCAGAGACTAATAAACTGATAGACAGCACACATCCAAAAGTAACTAATATATTTCTTCGCCCACTCATATGGTATCCTCCATGCGGTAACCCACGCTTCTGACTGTCCTAAGGCACTTAGGCTGGTAGAGCTTATCCCGCAACCGTTTCATAGTCACTGTTAAGGTATTATCATTTACATAGTTTCCATTGACATCCCATACCTGCTCTAAAATTATTTCTCTGGTAACCGTTTTTCCTTTGTTTTTCATCAGGCACAAAAGCAATTGATATTCCATGTCACTTAAAGGTATTTCCTTCGAACGACAGGAAACCATCCGGCGATTCTGGTCAATTATAATCCCATCACAGGAAAGATATTGTTCCGCTGCATTGCCTACCCTACGCAATAATGCCAATATCCGTGAATGCAATACCGCTAATTCAAATGGTTTCACTACATAATCATCTGCACCACTTTGAAAACCTGCTACAATATCTGCGCAGTCTCCGCGAACGGTAAGGAAAATAATAGGCAGTTCCTTCCAGTTACTGCGAATCCATTGACACAGGCTGTCTCCATGCCCATCCGGCATATTCCAGTCCAACAAAACAAACGTTGGCACATGCTCTTTGAAAGCCTCTTTGGCCCTTTTAAGAGTAACATATATTGTCACCCTAAAGCCTTTGCCTTCCAAATATTCTTTTACAACAGATGCAATATTAGGATCATCTTCAATATAATATAACTCAACCACAGTCAATCTCCGCCTTTTCTTTTTATACAGATCAGTTATATTATAGCAGATAAAAGTGACAGTTTAATTACTATCCATATAATTAATTATCAAAAAAAATAGAAGAAACGCTGGATAAATCAACGTTTCCTCTATTTGTAAAAAGAGGCGCAGACCGGATTTGAA
>DKUR01000101.1:0-15122 GCA_002490775.1 Lachnospiraceae bacterium UBA7199
CCACATCTATGGGTACATTATACAAAGCAGATGAGTGAAAATATTTTGACAGACAATGCATGTGAATTGAACAGGGATAAATATTTAATAGCCCAGTCCAATATTGCAAACCGCATTATGGAATATCAGGATCAGATTATGAGTGAGGAGATTGCTTTTGGACTGGAAAGTAATTTTCAATAAAAAATAAAGAAAGAAGGTAAAAATTATGGCAGTTGCAGAACAATTTGCAGGGTTACAAATGGATATGCTGATTGGAGCGCCGCTTACAGCGGCCGCAGATGCCAGTGTTCAACTGGCAAATTCCACAGCCGATTTTATTAACAAGGTGGGTTTTGATAATGAAGGAAATGTGCGTAAAGTGGCATTTGGTTACCAGAAGCTTAGCATGAATGAGGATGGAACCAGTAATCTGGATGATTTAAAAGTGGATGTGCCTATACTGGCTATTGTACCGATCCCAAATCTCCAGGTTGATGAAGTAAATATCTTGTTTGACATGGAAGTAAAAGAGAGCGTAAAGTCAGAAAGTTCAACTGATGTAGGCAGCAGCTTCAGTGCCTCTGCAGGATTTTGGGCGGTTAAGGCAAGAGTATCGGGAAGTGTCAGCGCCCATAATTCCAATACCAGAAGTACAGATAATTCTGCAAAATATCATGTGGATGTCAGGGCGACAAATCATGGAACACCTGAGGGACTTGCAAGAGTACTTGATATGATAGCGGCCAATGTGGCGCCGGCATTAGTGGGAAGCACGTTAAAAGATGAAAATGGAGGAGAATTATCCACAGAAGCTAAGAAAAGGGCGGAGGGATTAAAAACACTCCGTATGCAGATCTCGCAGCTTGAGAAAAGGGTTTTAGCAGCACAGGAAGGATTTGACGATCGTATTGCCATATTAAAGGATATTGCCATGAGCCAGCTTAATGTCTATCATGGTTTAACGGAAAAGGTGAAAGAAGATGGAGCGAAAGAGGCAATCAATAAAGGAATGGCCGAGGTAGATCAGGCCTGGAATGATTTCTTTGGACGAGCATCAAGTCTTGTGGAGATTATTGCAGAAAGCAGCGATGGAAGCGGGGGAGAACAAGGGATTTCCTCAATATTCGGGCTTAAAGCAATTGATGCGCAGGGAAATGTTAAAGATTATGCAGATGCTAAAGAGGCCGAAAAGTATAATGCAATTTATCAGGCTCAAAACACTGCAGTAGGCGCCAGAAAGAACTTGGGGACGACAAAAGAAGAACTATTAGCTAAAAAGGCCGAATACAGTGCTATGCTTTCAGGAAATACCGGAGCAGCACAGCCTCAGGGAAAGAGCAGCGAAGACACCGAGAAGAAGCAGTCCTAGGGAAAATATTGTGAAAACAATGTGTAGAGATTAAAGAGCCGGCAGCAGGAATAGGACAGGAGTAAGTGATGGGAAAAGAAGAGAAAAAAACTCTAAATGATATTCAATACATAAAGCTTGTTTCTGTAGGAAGTATCAATCCGAATACTCCTTTTTCTGAAGAAGCAAGACAGCAGCAGGTGGAAATATTAAACCGCTGTTTAAATGATTTCCCTAAAGGCACAATTATCGGTTTAGACCGAGCCATAGGAAGATATCAGATTGGGGAACATGAACTACTTATGGAGAAAATTACTTATCATGTGGGATTTCCCAGAAAACCGGCATGGGATCAGAATATATCTCCACAATAGCCACAAAAAATATTTTGCAGTGCATTCATAAGAATTTTATAATTAAGAAGAGAAAAATTCCGCTTATATTTGGTAACATATAAACGTCAAATATAGGCGGAGTTTTTGTGTTTAAATGATAAAGGCTGGACTTAAGAATGCAAATAAAAATAGTTTCTTTGACAGGAATTCTATGGTAAACTATTAAATACAGATAAAGCTGGAGAATGCTGTGAATGTGGTTAGAAAGAGGGTACAGAATAGATGTCAAAAAAGATGCAGACAATAAAAAATAATATGATTTATGTGGTATTATTGATAGTTACATTTTTGACTACATTTTGTATGTTGATTACATTTGATTACTGGGATTTGGATTCTATGACAGCGTGGTCGCTAAATGTTTGGGATTTGTTGTTTCAGGGCAGACTTGGAGAGTTTTATCAGTATGCAGAGTTAAATTTGAGAGGCGCATTTCATGAGAATTGTGCAGGTAATTATTTATGGCTTCTTCCCTGGTGCATTTGGAATTTTCCTTTATGGATTGTTCATACTGTTACTGGTGTGATGGATGTTACGGATTTTTGGTCTTTATGTTGGTCAAAACTCTATTTGGTAAACTTGTCTGTTGCCACTGCCTGGATGTGTGCCAAAATAACCAGATTATTTACTGAGGAACCTGAAAGGATTTTTTCTGTATATATACTTATTTTGGCGGCGCCGGAACTTTTAATGTCAACCTGTTATGCCGGACAGGATGAAATTTTATATGTATTTTGCTTTGTTACAGCGCTGTATTTTTACCTAAAGGGAGAGATGAAATATTTTTATTTCTGGTCGCTCTGTGCAATTAGTTTTTGTACGATTATGATAGTGCCTTTTTTGTTGTTATTGTTGTTGAAAGAAAAGAGAATTATAAGATTAGGAATTTTGACAGCAGGAACGTTGATTCCCACTGTCTTGTTTGATTTTTTATATCGGAATGATAAGATATACTTATCTGTTAAAACTGATTTTACTGATATGATATTGGAAATGTTTGGAGTTGCTTCTATAAATACTGTTTTAGGCCCGGTATCTATACTGGGGGGCTTCTTGTGATTCTTTATTTTTATTGCTATGGATTAAAAGTGGATCATAGTAAAACATCTCAAAAAAAGGTGATTTACGTGCTGGCTGTTGTTTTTATACTTATGGGACTTTTTATGGGAAATAATTTCTACAGATTGTTCTTATATGTTCCTTTTTTGGTGCTGCTTCTAATCACATCAGAAAAAAATCTGCAGATGAATTTGTTTCTCTTATTAGTTTCAACATTTGGAAGGAGTTTGCTGGCATGTGCAGTCAATAATTCACAAAATATGAATACTGCATTTATTATGAAAAACTCATGGATTTCGAATTTAAGTGCGGCTGTTAATGGTAATCAAGGAATAAAAAATTTGGGCTTGTATGATAAATTGATGTTACGTTTTCCCTTTTTCCCCGGAATTGTAATGGTGGTGACAGTATGCGCAGTGACAGCAATGGTTTTGCTTGTTATTATTAATTACCCTAAATACAAAAAAGAGCATGAGTTTCCTATCAATGAAAAAATATCATTGGCTGGCTATGTATTGTGTATGCCATTTATTCTTGTATTATGGTTTATAACGCTGCTTCATTAGTATAGATATTCTGGCAGTGGTGGTTTTCCTTTTTTAGTGTTTGTTGTACAAAATACCAGTTCTCTAATTACTATTTATGGCTGGAAAGTTTAAGGAGTTTTATTATTGACGCTGAATTTGCAAACGTAGTATAATAGCGTAGTTTGATTAGTAAAAAGGTGATTGTTGATTATAAAAAGTATGAGGTGTATGGATGAAACATAAAATATATACAATTCTTATAGTTACTTTTTTAATTTTGTCTACTTTGCCATTAATGAATTTATCGAGATATACGCATCCATCTGCAGATGACTATGCTTTGTCCGTTGATACCAAAAAAGAGTGGGAAGAAAACCATTCGATTATTGGATTATTGAGAGAAGCCCACAATGTACAAGAAAGGTGGTCTAATTCATGGGAAAATGTTTACACCTCATATTATTTATGGGCATTACAGCCAGGAATATTTGGAGAAAGATATTATAAATTGACTGGATTTATTAATATAGCAATATTGGGATTTGCCACAATGGTATTTTTTATTATAGTGGTAAAAAGGATATTGGGGGGAAAGGTTTATCAGGGGATTATCTTGGGGAGTATTGCACTTATCATGATGTATCAATGGATGCCAAGCGCAGTAGAGGGATTATACTGGTTTTGCGGTTCTGTTGGCTATAATTTATTTTGGGCCTTAAGTTTATTGATACTTTCAGGCATTATATTATATTCGGGGAAAAAAACAGATATTATTTTAGGAATTTTTTTGGTCTTAGGAGGGTTTTTACTTGCTGGTGGCAATCATGTTACTTCTTTTGCAGGAATGATTGCTTTTTTGACTGCCGGCCTTTGGGCATTTATCAATAAGCAGCGTAAGAAAGGCATTGTCTGTACATTGGTTTTAGCAGCTACATTTATAGGATTTTTATTTAATGTATTATCGCCAGGAACTACAGTGCGTTCTAATTTTTTCCCTGACAAATTAGGCGTGTTTGAAACAATTTGGCTTGCTTTAGAAAATGGAATGATGGCTATTGAGGAATGGGTAACACTGCCCTTGCTATTAGGAATTATATTGATTATGCCAATTGTTATAGGTTTATGTAGCAAATATATTGAAGAGCATAATTTCAAATTCAGATACCCTTTGTTAGTCTTTGCTTTTTCAGTAGGATATTTGTGCGCAATGTTTTGCCCTACATTATATGTTATGAAAAATACAGGAGGCGGCAGGGTGAGAAATGCTGAATATTTCACCTTTATTGTGCTTGTTTTTATAAATTGCATTTATTTTACGGGATATGCTTTATGCAAATTAAAGGAGCAAAATATCAATATATTTTCAGGATGGAAAGATAAAGTACCGATGAAATATTTATTATTGACTGTGTTGTTCGTAGGAGGAATCCTGATATGGCCAATTAAAACTTCTAATGGATATCAGGCAGTACAGACAGTGATCTTGGGAGATGCAGGGAAATTTTCCGAGGAAGCACAGAACCGTTATGAACTGGCAATGAATAGCCAGGGTGAGGATATTGAAATCATGGAACATACCGTTAAGCCGGAAATGTTATATTTTGATGATATTACAGGAGATAGTGCTTCCAGTAGCAACATGTATTATGCAGACTATTATGGATTAAAAAGTGTAAGACTAAAATATTGGAGTGAGCTGGAGTAAAGTTTTTTAAAAAAGCTTGCTGGAAATTATTTCAGTAAATGCGACTCTCCCATTATAAGATAAATGCATAGAGTCCATGAAATAATCAGTATTTTCATGACCGAAAGCATAATAGTCTGAGGCAGAAGATATGTTTCCCAGAAAATGTGCGGTATTTTCTGAAATAAGGTAAGGAACCTTTTCTTGATCTGCTAGTTGAACATATTTCTTCATTGCTGATAAATAGCTGTCATTAGAAGCAATTACAGCATATTTTGGTGTTTCTATAAAAGTGACAGAAATATTATGATTTTGAGCAAGCTGAATTATTTGATGAATGTAATATTCCTGTACTTCATTCATATTTGATTCTATGACTGGTACACTGCTATGGGCTAAAACGTCAGCCTTGGCATTGGAAGGGGTAGTAAGAGCTCCCCCTTTGTAAAATTGACTGTTTATTAAAGGAGAATTGAGGGGCCATGTGAGAAGCAGTTCATTATTACTGCTTATAAACATTCTGAAAAAATGTTCGAAATCAGCCTGTGATTCATTGTGAAGCAGATTCCACAAGTCCCATTTTTCTTTTAATCCTATTTCTAAGAGCAGTTTTTCATCACTGAGTTCAGGCGCTTCCCAGGCAGAATATACATACATATCAATATAGAGATGATCAATTTTTACATTATTTTTTAGTAAATAATCTAATTGATAATATTCTAAGGCAGGTTGGTTGCCATTATAGGCCAAAATATAATTTTTATCTGGCATAATATTTTCCAAGATTTTAATGTCCAGTCCCTGGCGAAACATAGAGGAACCAATATATAAATTTTCAATTTTTCCCTGCCTGATCAGTGCCGGCATGCCATAAGAAGAATGAGCAAGCAGCAAGGGAGAAAATTGATTTTTTATCAATAAAATTAAAATACAAAAGAAAAAAGTAATAATTACGGGCTTCTTAAATTTATTCATATCATTTACTCCATTTTTGTTTTATGTATTTCATGTCTAAAAATTTGCATATAAAAAGCTGCTTTGTCCAATTGCGCCGAAGAAAAGTACAGCCACTGCATAAATAAAATATTTGGAAGGATATTTTTTTGCAGGGTGCAGATACTCTTTCCACTCACAAATTAATAGGATCAGAATGAATATGCATACGGTTATCAGATGTGCCAGACAGGAGTAATCTCCGGTAAAGGGCATTACAGAAGCGACAATACTGTTTATATTTATTGTCCAGCCATAGAACATGCGAATGATAAAGGTTATGGCATCTTGAATGGAACTGGCTCTGAAAAATACCCAGCCAAACATTACAAAAATGAAAGTAGCTATTGTATGGAAAAATTGCTGCTTTTTGGTCGGAGCTTTTGAAAAGGGAAAGAGGCTTAAAATGCCATGCCACATTCCCCAGCAGATATAGTTAATTCCGGTTCCATGCCATAATCCACTGATAAAAAATGTGATTAATATATTAATTTTTTTGCGCAAAATTCCTTTACGATTGCCCCCTAAAGGAATATAGATGTAATCCCGCAGCCAAGAAGATAATGATATGTGCCAGCGTTTCCAAAAGTCATTGATATTATATGAAAAATAAGGAAGATTAAAATTAATTTTACATTCAAAGCCAAATAAATTTCCTATTCCTAAGGCTATTTCTGAATAGCCTGCAAAATCACAATAAATTTGTATTGTATAAAAAAAAGCGGCCATCCATAAAGCAAGGGAAGGGTAAGCGGTAGGATTGGAAAAAATGCTGCCAACATAAACACTTAAACGATCTGCGATGACTAATTTTTTAAAAAGACCGGATAGGATCAAAAGAGTTCCTGACTGAACTAACTGCCGATTAAAATGTAGATCATTTTTTAACGTATCGGTTATTTCAGTAGAGCGAGCAATAGGACCGCAGATGATCTGCGGAAAGAAACTTACGTAAATGGCATAATTAATAAAGGAACCTTCCGGGGTTCTTTTTCCAAGGTAAATGTCAATCAGATAACTGATAATTTTAAAAGTGTAATAAGATATGCCGAGAGGCATTAAAAGTCCTAATGCTGAATTATCGGCTGTAATAAAAAAATGATAATATTTAAAAAATAATAATGTTCCAAGAACGAGACTCATTCCTAAAAATAAGGTGAGTTTACGATAGAAAATGGAACATCCTATTTTTTCCCCAAAACAATAGCTCCAAAGAATACTTAAAAATATAAGTAGTCCAAATTTATAATCACAAAGAAAGTAGAAAATAAAGTTAACACAAAAAAGATAATGCCTTCTGTATGTTGAAGGAATCAAATAAAAAAATAATACAGTTATAATTGAAAATGTAAGATAAAGGACAATATTGGTCTGCATGGTTACCTGCTGTTTTTGCTTTTATAGTAGTACTTTTCGGTATAAGTGTCAAATAACTATTCAAATGGTAGATTTTGTGGTATAAATATAAATAACTTAAAAGAAAGTGGGGTTCAATAATAAATGGCACAGTTTGAAAAGCAATTAACATTAAAACATAAATATCCACTCTATATCACAGGTGCTTTTTTACTGCTTACGGGAATAATACCATATGTAATAGTGTTAGCTTATGCTTTGCCGGCAGCAGATGATTTTTGTTATGCGATTGAAATTGTAAATGCTGGCGGCCATAACCCGATTGGTATTTTTAGAATGATCAAAGCGTACTATTTGAGTTGTCAAGGAGTTTATTTTAGTGTGGCCTTGGAGGGAGGAATTGATCCAATCCGTAGGGTGGGATTTTTTGGGATTAATATATTATTGATTTTAACAATGATGCTAAGTATTATCATAATAGGAGTATTGATTTACAGATTTTGTATGTTGCATTGCGCAACAAGAGGATTTGGATTTCTTTTTGCAATTGCTGTTTTGTGGGGATGCTTTAACACAAGAATATTAAGTGAGTTGATTTGTTGGTATGGTGGTGCATGCAATTATACAATTCCTTTAGTAATTGGAGTACTTGGAATAATCTGTTTAGCCAAGGCAGTAAAGACCACTGACAATAAAGGAAAAGCGAGATATTACTGTCTATTGAGCATGATTTTGGGGTTTCTTTCCAGTGGTGGTTCATTGCAGGTTGTAGGATATATATGCTGGATATATTTATTATTTTTAGGCTGGAGTATTTTGGAAAAAAAATGCTGGAAAATAACATTAACAACTTTTGGAATGACTCTTTTAGGTGCACTTATTAATGTTGTTGCTCCAGGTAATTATGTTAGACAAAATAGTAGTTATAAAGAGATTTCTCTTATAAAAGCGGTTTACTATACAGTTATTGTAGTTGTTAAAGAAATTAAATATATTTTTTCACAAACATATATCCCTTGGCTTTTGTTGCTGCTTATTATTCTAGCCTTCCTATTTTTGAAGCCAGTGAAAGATAAGTTATATCATCCGCTGATTGTGGGAGGGGCAGCACTCATAAGCTGGCTGATTTCTACTTTTCCGGTATGCTATGGATATGCAGACAGTACATTGGCTTCAAGGGGATATGAAACGCTGGATATTTATATAATAATAGGTTTATTCTTGTTTATAAACAGCCTGGTTAATTGGCTGAAACTAAAAGAAATATTTTTATCTAAAGAAGTTGTTCTTGCGATGAGTATTTTGGCTATGATCAATATAGGATATCTTCAAAATTCTGTGCCAATTTCTAGTATACCGGGGATGCAGTGTTGGCAGCAGATTTTTTCAGGGGAACTAAAACGCTATCATGATGAATGGATTGAGGTTTTTGACACAATTGAAAGAAGCGAAGATGCTGTTGTGGAGGTACCTATTAGTAGATGGGCATATGAGGCAGATTTGGTAATAATGAAGCCGGGAATGTCGGAAAACTTTGAAAAATGGGTAAATGATGGGATTGCTACTTACTATGGAAAAGAAAAAGTCCGCGTGGTAGTACAAGACGAAATTGAAAATGATGAATAAAACAGATTTGTTAAAACAACAGAATATAGAAACCTGCAATATATTGGGGGTAAATATTGTTATTTCAAATATGACACAGGTTAGCGGGCTTTTTTTTGAAAGGCTGGAGGAGTTGAGGGGAGAGTATGTTTGCATTTCAAATGTACACACTACTGTTATGGCTTATGAGGATGAACAGTACAGAAGGGTGCAGAATGAAGCATTCATGGCATTGCCCGATGGAAAACCCCTTGTGATTGCATGCAGGAAAAAGGGATTTAAAAATGCACAACGGATTGCAGGCCCGGATTTAATGCCGGAAATTTTAAATATGTCGCAGAGAAAGGGATACACTCATTACTTTTATGGCAGCACAGACGAAACGTTAGCACTTCTTAAGGAAAAACTTCTTAAAGTCTATCCTGATCTTAAAATTGCCGGCATGTATGCACCGCCATTTAGGCCTCTAACAGAAACAGAAGATGAGACGATGATTAAACAGATTAATGATGCGGAACCTGATTTTATATGGGTAGGCTTAGGGGCTCCCAAACAGGAAAATTGGATGAACTTTCATAAAGGAAAGGTAAATGGGATTATGCTGGGGGTTGGCGCTGCTTTTGATTTTCATGCCGGAACTGTGAAGCGGGCTCCAAGGTGGATGCAGGAATGGTGCCTTGAATGGCTGTATCGATTATGCCAGGATCCCAAGCGTTTATTCAAAAGGTATCTGGAAACAAATACGAAATTTATATGGCGAATTTTATTTAAAGAATAATTGGGCTCAAAATGGTTTCGGGATGCATTATTCCAACAGGGTAAGTTTTGGCATCAGATAATAATATAAGTCGTTCATTAATTAAGAAATATGAAAAAACAAGAATATGTCCTGTTACAGGACAGAAAAGTTGAAATAATATAATAAGATATTCGTGTCAAATGTGAATGGAGATTAATTATGGCACGAATCATTGATTACGAAGCACAAAATGTTGTAGGTAAAAAGGTTAAAAAATTCAGGGAGGAAAGAAAACTCAGCCAAAAAGACTTTTCTGAGAAGTTAGAGACCAAAGCAATTTATATTTGCAGAGGATCCATTTCAAGGATAGAAAGCCATGAAAGAACAGTTACTGATTTTGAACTGCGAGCGATGGCGCAGATCTTAAGGGTGCCTATTGAAGAATTATTTGAAGAAATGTCAGTTTAATTGAATGTCTCCATCACAATAAAAATAGGAAAGGATGGAAACAAATGAAAAAAGCAGGATTAGGCAGGAGATTGCTGACAGCGGTTACAGGAATAATTATATTCGTGGAGGTTTTAACGGGAACAACTATCAAGGTACATGCTGCCGGAGAACCGAAGGTTACACAATTGGAGGTGACGGTATCCTCGGATAATTCAGGAATTGTTGCAAGGTGCAGCTATCAGAATTATACAGCTCAAAGCGGATGTGAAATGAAATTGTATCTGTATAGAGTAGAAAGTGATGGCGAGTTTATCGAAAGTCAAAAAGAGCTTGTCTATGCGGATACAGGAAGTGAAAGTACAGAACCCAGGCAGGTGAAGGAGGGAATGTACCGTGCATCTGTTATGATTGATACTGGCATAGAGATGAAGCAGATTAATTCTGAAAGTTATTATAGAGTCAGTCAGACGGATGGAAATTATGTTGTGGCAAAAGAAAAGGCAAGTGAACCGAAAGAATGTATGGATGACTTTGAAGAGACAGGAGAAAAATTTTCGTGCAGTCATGTTTATGAATACATTTTGGTACAGCAGGCAACACCTGTCAGGGATGCAGTGCAGGCACTTCAATGTACAAAATGCGGTATGGTTATAGATTATGTGGATGTTCCTAATTCTGCGTATGCTGCCTTTCTGCAGGAAACAGCAGATGTGATTCAAAATACCCGGCAGAAGGAGGTGACAATTTGTACAGATCGTTGGATGAGTTTTGACAGAAAAGTGTTTGAAGCGATAGAAAGCAGACCTGATGTAGCAGTGATTATTAACTATCAATATCAAGGAGATGTATATTCATTAATCATACCGGCAGGGACAGATGTGAATCTGCTTATGGATGAAAATGGGTTTGGAGGCTTTAGAGCTGTAAATGATAAGCTGCTTCAAAGGACAAGCGGATTAAATTAATAAGGAAATAAAAACATATGAAAACTGTATCTTTAATACTTACTACTTATAACAGTGAAGAAAATCTTGAAAAAACGCTTAGTAGTATAGAAAAACAAGACTATCCGTCAATTGAGGTTTTAATTAAGGATGGCGGCTCTACAGATCGGACACTGCATATTATAGATGTTTATTCAAAAGTCAGCAAACATGTAGTGAAGTGGTGTACCAGTAAAGATAATGGAATTTATGATGCCATGAACCAGGGCTACTCAATGGCAGCAGGTGATATTATTGTTTTTTTTAATGATTTGTTTCAGGAAACAACAGTGGTATCTAAAATGGTTCAATTGATAGAGGAACATGCAGAATGTGTAGGTGCACATGCCGATTTGGTGTATGCAACGGATGAAAAAGTGGTAAGATATTGGAAGATGGGACCGCAGAAAAGTTTATATTGGGGATGGATGCCAGGCCATCCAACATTGTTTTTAAAAAGAGAAATATATGAAAAATATGGATTATATAATCCAGATTATTGTATTGCGGCAGACTATGAATTTATGATTCGGTTTTTAAAGGATAAAGAAAATCGGTTGGCTTATCTGCCTGAAGTTATTATTAGAATGTTTTATGGAGGAACTAGTACAGGAAGTACAGGGAGCTATTTGCTGTCGTTAAAAGAAGGACATAGAGCACTGAAAGATAATGGAATTAAAGGTGCGTTCATTATTGATATTTTGCGTACAGGCAGAGTACTATTGCAATTTATAAAAAAACATAAGAAATATGTGAAAGACAGCAGATGATGATTTGACGAATAGAAAGATGTGGTTTAGAATTACTTAGAGCTATTTAAAGTGAAAATATTGGAGAAGGAAACGAGAAATGAAAGAACTGGATATATCTAAACGTTATCTGATTACCGGGGGAGCTGGATTTATAGGTTTTTATTTATCTAAAGCGCTTTTAGAAAAAGGGGCAGAGGTAACAGGACTTGATAATTTAAATGATTATTATGAGGTTTCTCTGAAAGAAGACAGGCTTGCTATTCTTAAGAAATATCCTAAGTACCGCTTTGTGAAAGCTGATCTTGCAGATAAAGAAGCGGTGTTTGAATTGTTTCAGGATGTTTCACCGCAGGTTGTGGTGAACTTGGCGGCGCAGGCTGGTGTGCGGTATAGCATTGATAATCCGGATGCCTATATTCAGTCTAATATTGTTGGATTTTTTCATGTTTTGGAGGCATGCCGGCATTATCCGGTGGAGCATCTGGTGTTTGCTTCCTCCAGTTCTGTATATGGAGGCAACAAAAAGGTTCCTTTTTCTACAAAGGATCAAGTTGACCAGCCGGTAAGTTTGTATGCTGCCACCAAAAAATCTAATGAACTGATGGCATATTCTTATAGCAAATTGTATCAGATTCCTCTTACAGGGCTTCGTTTCTTTACAGTATATGGCCCTATGGGCAGACCGGATATGGCATATTTCAAATTTGCAAAAAAAATTATTATGGATGAACCAATTCAGATTTATAATAATGGAGATATGCTTCGTGATTTTACTTATATTGATGATATTATAAAAGGAATTGAGAATATTCTCTGCAATCCACCAATGCAGGATGAAAATGGAGCAGCTTATAAAATATATAATATTGGGAACAACAAGCCGGAGAAGCTAATGGATTATATTGCAGTTCTGGAAAGGTGCCTTGGCAGGCAGGCAAAGAAGGAATATCTGCCCATGCAGCCGGGAGATGTATACGAAACCTATGCGGATGTGCAGGAGCTGATGAATGATTATGGTTTTAAGCCTTCCACTACGATCGAAGAAGGGCTTGGCAGATTTGCGAAATGGTTTCTTTCTTATTATCAATATAAAAACTGAGTTCCCGTTAAAGAGGACAGATGGGAGCAAGGTTGAATAAAAATGCGTATTCAACCTATTGATTTGTATGCGCGTCGCAACGCGCAGATGGGATAAAGATGAAAATAGCAGTAGCAGGAACAGGATATGTAGGTTTAGTAGCAGGGGTTTGCTTTGCGGAAAAAGGATATGACGTAACCTGTGTGGATGTGGATGAAAAAAAAGTAGAAGTCATGCGTCAGGGGATTTCTCCTATTTATGAGGAAGGATTAGAGGAGCTGATGCAGAAGAATAATGCAAATGGAAGGCTTCATTATACCACAAATTACCGGGAAGCTTATAAGGATGCAGATGCAATATTTATCGGGGTGGGAACGCCGGAAATGCCTGACGGAAGCGCGAATTTAAGTTATATTGCCACAGTGTCCAGGCAGATTGCAGAGACAATAGAAAAGGATTGTCTTGTAGTGGTGAAGTCTACTGTGCCAGTTGGAACCAATGATAAGGTGGAGCAGTTTATTAAGGATTTTCTGGTACATAAGGTTAAGGTAGAGGTGGCATCTAATCCTGAGTTTTTGGCGCAGGGAACAGCAGTCCATGATACCCTCCATGCTGCAAGAATCATAATCGGGACAGAAAGTAAGGAAGCAGAAGAGATACTGAAAAAGATTTATGAACCTTTCGGGCTTCCCATTGTTTCCGTAAAGCGGCGCTCAGCAGAAATGATCAAATATGCATGTAATGATTTTCTGGCATTAAAGATTTCCTATATGAATGATATTGCAAATTTGTGCGAATTGGTTGGGGCGGACATTACCGATGTGGCAAAGGGCATGAGCTATGATGAGCGGATTGGAGCCAGATTTTTAAATGCAGGCATTGGATTTGGAGGCAGTTGTTTTCCCAAGGATACCAAAGCACTTAAATTTTTGGCAAAAGAACATGGCTACCAATTAAAAACTGTGGAAGCGTGTGTGGATGTAAACAGCGCACAAAAGACCAGACTGTTTGCAAAGGCAAAAGAGAGGATGATTTCATTCAGTGATTTGAAAGTGGCAGTGCTGGGGCTTACCTTTAAAGCAGGAACAGATGATCTTAGAGAAGCACCTTCTATTGATAATTTAAAGCTGCTTTTAGAAGCAGGTGCGGATATTTATGCTTATGATCCGAAAGGAGCACCACGTTCCAAGCAGATTTTTCCCGAAGGAAAAATAGGACAGGGAACCATGCATTATGTGGATTCTGTGGAACTGGCGTTGGAACAGGCAAACATTTGCTTTGTGTTTACGGAATGGCCGGAAATTAAGGCAGTCAGACCAGAAGAGTTTAAAAAGAAAATGCATACGCCTCTTGTGTATGATGGAAGAAATTTATTTAAGCCTTTTGAAATGAAAGAAGCAGGTGTTGAATATTATAGTATCGGGCGATAAGAGGATGAATGCGGCTGTCAGGTTTGACTAACAGCCGCATCTTTTGCTTATAATATATCTTGGTCTTGCTTTGATTTCATTGTAGATTCTTGATATATAATGTCCAATAATTCCCAGGCTTATCATCAGAACACTTCCAATAATAAGCTGGAGAAGAATAACTGTAGTAAATCCTTCCAGCGCATTGCCGGAAAAATATTTATATAAAGATTGAATCCCTAAAACGATGGAAGCAAGAAACATGATCCATCCCATCAGACTTACAAACTGCATTGGTGCCCCGGAAAAGGATGTAATATTTTGAATTGCATATTTGGTGAGGCTCCATACAGACCACTTTGAAGTGCCGATGGCACGTTCCTGAACTTCAAAAGGAATGGTAGTAGATTTAAAGCCTACCCAGGAGGAAAGGGCTCGAAAAAAAGGAGCACGCTCAGGCATAAGAAGAAGCGCATCCATAGCTTTGCGGTCCATTAGTTTAAAATCAGAGGCCCTAGCCATATCAATACCAGTTGCTTTGCTGATCAAATGATAGAAGCTGTTAGCACATAAGGTGTGTAAGGGATTTTCTTTGCCCCGTGAAGCTTTTACTCCTTCTACAACTTCATAGCCATCCTGCCAGAGACGGTACATTTCAGGCAGGAGAGATGCCGGATGCTGCAGGTCGCAGTCCATTATAACACAGCAGGCACCGCTGGCAGCTTCAATCCCTGCAAAAATGGCAGCTTCTTTTCCAAAATT
>DKUR01000101.1:15409-15754 GCA_002490775.1 Lachnospiraceae bacterium UBA7199
TTCCAAAATTTCTGGAAAAAGAAAGGCCTTTTACTTCGGGGTTTTTTTGGGAAAGCTCCATAATTTTAATGTAAGTTAGGTCTTTGGAACCATCATCTATAAAAATGACTTCAAAGGGAATGGCAGCCTGTTTTAATAAATTATTTATTGCATGGAAGGTTCTATCTATATTATCCTGCTCATTGTAGGAGGGAATGATAATAGAAAGGGTTTGATTTTCCTGCATAGAACTAACTCCTTATCTGGATAAAATTTAAGTTTTATAAATTCAAGTATATATGAGAAAACAAGCTTTGGCAATGAATTAAATGATTGTTTTGTAATATTCATTTTAGGATTGAATAA
>DKUR01000110.1:0-161 GCA_002490775.1 Lachnospiraceae bacterium UBA7199
AACCTCTATATTCTAGTATAATTATTATTTAACGAAAATCAACAATGCTCTGTCAATTGTGTTACTTTAAATTAATTAACAAAAATCCCACAATCAATTAAAGGTAAATAAACAACATTTTCAATTTTTCTCCTTTATGCTTTTCGTATATGTGGTATGAT
>DKUR01000110.1:437-610 GCA_002490775.1 Lachnospiraceae bacterium UBA7199
TGCTTTTCGTATATGTGGTATGATAAAAACAAAATTTATGTCTTTTTATTATTTTCCTAAATACGAAAATAGGAGTTCCCTATGGATGATGAAACGAGAAAAAAAGTGGCAGAAATGATACAATTTGAGTTACAGTATTATAACGATCAAGAACGGGCAGAACAGGTAAAACA
>DKUR01000110.1:903-12268 GCA_002490775.1 Lachnospiraceae bacterium UBA7199
AACGGGCAGAACAGGTAAAACAAAATAAGGGATGATAAATGTCATAATTATGGGCACTTACAGTTCACCTGAAATCAGAAAGGAATACCATGTTAAAAAATTTAGAATGTATATATTGCAATGCTAAATTCTCTGTCGAGATATATGCCAATTTTAGCGTAATATGTTCATGTTGCAAAAGAAGTATTTATCTTGAATGCGAATACGGATATGGACCAGTTACACCATGTCAAATATATTTGGGTGAAAAAATAGTTGGAATTGTCGAATCTAAGGCATCAGGTTATTGCCTAAGTATGGATACTAAAAAAATTAACCTTGATAAAACTTATTTAGATGCCATATCAGAAGCGGAAGAAGTGATAAAAAAACACCTGAAAATTTTTCACCCTAACGAAAAGCTGCAAGTTGTAACTCAAGGTGGGAGCCTTTGTTTTTATGGTGATTGGTTTGGCAGACCTTATGACAATTTTCATAAAATTGTACATACAAATTACGATGGCGAGATACTTGAAATCAAATTTGATCACTGGGAACGTCTAATAATATATGAACCCGAAAATATAATAAGCACAAAACATGAGTTAAAAATAACAAAAGCAAAAAAAATCAAATGGATGTATATTCCATACGGAACTAAGAGAACAGATTATACTACAATTACATATACTACCGAATGTGGAAATCTTTCTAAAACAACACCATATGGAATCGAACACTTAAAAATAAAAGAACCTTTTTGGGCTGTTTATATGGGGTGAATCTTCAAAAACTCAAGTAAGTCCAACAAACACCAAATATATGCAGAAATTATTTAGGGGTACTGTTTTGGTATCATGGTGTTATCACAAGACTATAATTGCTATCCCTTAGATAATTTATAGACGGCATTATTCGTATTACCGCTTACTTCAACATATCCAGTATCTACAAGCATAGTCAAATATCTGTAAGTAGTTGATTTCGATTTTTTAATTACCATTTCAGCTACTTGGGGTGTTATTTTTCCGTTTTTGTCCAAATATTTAATAATAGGTAAAACCTTATCATAGTTCTTTTTCGTCAAAACTTCGGTCATTTTTTTGACCGAAGTTTTTATTTTCAATCTCAAATCTTTCATGAATCCTTATTGTCGTAATCATATAAGTTCTGTCCGCATCCGTTTCAAACTCCGGAAATGGCGAACCGTTCCTTTTCAATTCACGCAAAATTTTTGATATACCTGTTGATTTCTTCTCAGACAAATCAATTTCCTTGAAAAATTCTCCAATCTTTGGATTCCTATATCTTCTTGCCCGGACTTTACCCGCCGCAAACTTTTCCATATCAATATAATAATCCGGTCCTGGAAAATTGATAATCTGAATCTGGTCTAAATAAATCCGAATCTCTACCGGAACATCCTCTTTGTAATTCTTGTGCAAAACCGCATTTACAAGCGCTTCCTCCAACGCATTGTACGGGTAGTTGAAAAAGCGGTCTGCTTCCGCCCTTCCATCGACCTTTACCACCTTTTCCTCAATCACGGTTGTTTTAATATAGTCCAGTGCGTCTCTTACCTGCTTCCAGATTGGACCGTAAAATGTCTTCTCAGTAAAATCAGATGCCTCCGCTTCTATATCATGAAAACGCACCAGTTCAATCTTACTTCCTGCAATTAACTTATCCGGTCTTTCCCCAAACATAAGCAATCCGATATTTTTGATTGCTATTCCCTCGTCTTTCTCCTCCGCCACTTCCTCAGAGACTAATAAGTCCTCCAAAGAGCGTACATTAAGTTCTGCTATCTCGCTCTGTTTGGCTTCTACTGTAAGCGATGCTGGTCGAATCCAATACTTCATAGTACGGTCTTGGTCTTTTCCCGATTCCCTTTTGGAATAAACATCAACAGGTGCCTGATAAGGTCCTGCATCGCCTGCCGCACATTTCAGATACACCAAATTTACCCCTTGATATTCTACAATCTCAATCTTTGGAATATGGTGAGGCTCAATTTTGTTGCAGTATTGAAATATTTTCAGTTGAATGTCATCAAGCAATTCGTCCGGTACACCTATCGGCGGCAGAATGGGGAGTCCATTTTCTGTTTTTACACCAATCACAAGATATCCGCCGTCCACCCCTGCAATATCGTTTGCATAGCCGCATATGGTATGCACAATTTCTGACGGATTAAATCCTTCCTTATATTCAATACGGTTTCATTCTACTTTACGCCCTTCTAACAGGGTTTCTATTTTTATTGGAATCATATAATTATCTCCATTGTTAGTATGTATGCAATTGAATTGGAGAAACAACATTTACCTAAATTTAAATTCATTTATAATTTGTCGTGTCTTCCGCAGCATTTTTTAAATTTCTTGCCCGAACCACATGGGCATGGATCGTTGGGATAAATTTTCTTATAAGGATTATCTCCTTGTCCGGACACATTGTTTTGAGAAGAATTATTTGGAATAATCGCTGCGTTACTTTCAAAGTCAACACATATCCCCATCTCTTGCAATTCCTTCGATGCGCTTTTCAAAAGTTCCGCTGCCTCCGTACTTCCGGGAAAGATTGTCGGTCTTTGAGAAAAGCCGCCTTCCTCCATCGCTTTTCTCATCATTTCATTTGGTGTATGCCCCCTATGCATCTGCATTCTGGTATTATTATTTAATTCTTGGAGCAGTTGCACAAATTGTTCCATCTTAATATCATCTAATGAATCCTCATAATTATCCATAAGATATTGAATAATATCAGTAAAATCCATATCAAATTGTATTTTATCCCATATGTCCAACGCAACATCATCTGCATCTTCATATATCATCCCGATTTCATATTGTAAAAACTCTCTGAAATTTTGATATGCCGGTTCCTGAGATAAATACAAGTTCCTTGCATAGTCCAATACTTCCTGAGCATTAGGAATATAAAAATCCTTTCCCACTTGTATGTCCAACAACTCTTTATAACGGTCATCATATGCCAAATACTCTGCGACAATAAATCTTTGCCCCTCTTCCAAATGACATTCCGTCATATCAGCAGGAAATTCATTACACAATTTTTCTAATTCTTCCTCCGAGATATGAAATCCTTTTCGTACATTATACATTTTTCTAAGTACGTCTTTATCAAAAACACCATAAAATGCTTCGCCAAAGTCAAGGCACTGAGCTAACCATGACATTTTACGGGCATACTTCCGAAATTCCGGCGTATTCAGCTTTTCATATGCTTTCTTCACGTCTACCGGAACATCAAGCTGATCTCGCTTATTCAAAAATGCATAATCACTTTCGTGAAGAACCAGAGCATCCTCCATTTCTTCAGATGCCGGAACAAACGGTTCATTTATCGCATGTTCCAGCAATGCTCTGCACTCTGGTGAAAGCACAGCGATTCGCCTTCTCATTACTGTTGGTATAAGTAACTCATTTGCTATTTTGTCTGCAAGTTCGTCCTTTTTTAGCCCTGATGTTCTTCTTATTTCCAAATCTCTTGCACTCTTCAAAAGATAAGAATTACATTTCTTTATCTTTTGAATGTATTTTGGGTGGTCTCATATAGCAGAGACCTTTGTTTTGGGAACACCTAGGGGTAGTTTTGGGCAATTGGGGCTCCTACTTTCTTGAAGTTTGTTTCTCAATGTTTCAGTTGTATCAACTGGTCCGTGATCCGCTAAACCAACAACTCATATGTCACACTGTTTACATTTTTCTATTATAATTTATTATTCAAAAATTTCAACGTCTCAATCAAAAGATTTAATGCTGCAAATGATAAAAAGCAGAAAGAACCTTTTCATTTTGTTCCTGCTGGAAAGTGTCTGTTAAGTCTTTTCGGATGTAGCAAAACCATAAATTTTTCCTTTCTGAATAATATGGCGACTAGCCTTACTCAAAACTTTTCGTTTGAAAGAAAAGGAGGGTAGATCAAGTTTACAATCTAATACATAAACAGTAAAGCAATACTTGTGAGATTTTCCTTTAGGCGGTTTCGGTCCTGCATAACAATGAAAGCCATACCCGATTCCTTGTATCGCACCTTGTAATGAAGATACTGATTTCCCTGGCGGAATTGCTTTCATAATTTTATCTGTTGCAGGAATATTCCAAATAATCCAATGCGTAAATCCCTTTATCGGATGGCTCAAGTCCTCAAGCGTAATCATCAAAGTAACTGCATTTGTAGATAGATTTTGAATGATAAATTCTGGTGAAATATCCTGCCCTCTGCCTGTATTTTCAATAGGGAATTTTCCACCATCATTTAACCCTACACATTCAAATTCAAGAATATTACTTTCGATATTACTTTCCATATCATTTTCCACTTTCATCCTCCAATGCATCCTATAAAATATCTTGTATAATCCTACTGAAAAAAGCAAACTTGAACTTACCAACAAAACAACACATACGTCTTTTACAAAATACCATACTACCCATATTGGAACACCAACCATTTCGGGCAAGCAAAGCAAAAGCAGCGGTAATATACCATGTCTTATAAAATCAAAAGCAATCAGCGGATTTGTCCGTTTCTTTTTCTTCCATCTTTTTATTGTTGCTATTGGATATACTGCTGTTATCAATAACGCAAAATATGCCCCATTCAGCAGCAAATGCCTTACAATATATGGGTTGCCAGATACTTCATATTGCTCTTTACCCAAAAGAGCAAATATCACATTTTTGCTTATAATATCTGCCAACTGATTGGTTACCAGATAGTCATTCATATTAATAAGAATCACGATTCCTAATCCACTTTCCGGCAGCAAAAACATATTTGAAATATAATTCTCAACCAATCCAGAATGCCCCAATACAGGCTCTGTATATTCTTCTGTCAAAGTCCATCCCATTCCGTAATAATAGGGCGTATTATCATCTACATATACATTCTCATAAAACATAATATTTAAGCTGTCTTGACTGATAATTCCCATTCCCCCATTTAGATACATCTGCAAATACTTTGCCATATCTGATACGCTTGAACTCAAATAACCTGCCGGAACGGTAGACCACGAATGTTCATCGGGATAATCTGGCTTCCCTGCAATCGGAAACCCAAAATAATTTCGATACCCTCTGATTAATCCATTTTCTTTACTTTGTTCAAATGTCGCCGTCGTGTGTTCCATATGCAGCGGCAGAAAAATATTTTTATTCATATACTCAGAGTAACTAACTCCACTGACTGCTTCTATCATCTCGCCCAACAAGCCATAATTGACATTTGCATATTGATGCTGTCCGTAACTCTCTGTTATTTTTGCATTGCCAAAACGCTGATATGTGCCCAATCCGCCTGTCTGGTTCAAAAGCTGTCTTACCGTGATTCTATCTCCGTCTGATGCATTTATAAAATAAGCTGTAGGGTCAATATAAGTTGAAATTTTTTCGTCTAAATCAATTTTATCTTCTTCCACAAGCCGCATAATGGCTAACGCAGTAAATGATTTGCTTACAGACCCTAAAATAAAAGGTGTATCTATACTTTTACAATTTCCATAAGTTTTGGCAAGCAGAACTTCTTTTGCATCTACAATGGCAACTGCCATTCCCGGGATATGTAATTCCTCCAGATCCTTCTTTAATTGGTTGTCAATATTACCATATTTCACACTTGCATTTGCCCGAACCGTATTATTTCCAAATGTGATGGCATAAGCCAGTAACATCATTACGCAAATAGCTTTTTTATATGCTATCATTTCTCCTCTAATTTTTTCATCCCTTCAATCAAAATATCTATTGACAAATTAAAACTATCTTCTATTGGCTGTACATTTCCAAAGGCATGATGATTTTCAAGTAATGCAAATCCCTCTAAAAATCCTCTGAACATTCTAACTAAGTGAGCGCAATTATCTTGCGAAATATTCAGTGATTTCGTTATTTTGAATAATACCGAAAACATCTTTGAAGTTACTTCTCTGGTCTGTTCATTTTCAAATTGGTTGTACCAAAGCATAGCACTGAAAATCCCTTGGTTTTCTGTTGCATACTTATGGAAAGCATGACACATAGCTCTAATTGCATCATATCCAGTAAGTCCTATTACAGCTTGGATAATTCTATCTTCCATTTCCTTCCACCCATAAAGCATAATCTGCCTTTTTAGGTCATCAAGTCCATCAACATGATTATAAAGTGATGGTGACTTAACACCTAATTGTGCTGCGAGTGTTTTCAACGAAAGATTATCTATGCCTGTTTTATTCGCTAAATGTGCGGCTTCTCTGATAACCAATTCTTTATCTATTTTTGTTTTAGGCAAAATAGCACCTCCTATATTCCTAATCAGATTTCTATTTTAACAAATCATATTAGTTAAGTCAAGGGTTCTCTCATGCTGCACCATTTACTATAAGAGGGAATCGGCATTAGCCGATTCCCCCATTTCTTTCAACCTGGCAATTATATCTCCGACAAGCTCTTTTGCCTCATTGTTATTTTATCATATCTTATTTGGTAACTATCTAAATCTTTGCATACTATATTTAAATTCTTCCAATCCTTTTAATCTTTTTACCCTGCGAAGTTTAATACCACACACATTACATATCTGCTCAAGTCCGGCTTCCACAATTACATTTGACACCCTTATTTCCTTCGGTGCTCCAAATTGAAAAATAAAACCGATCAGAATTTCCGCCAGCATTACAACCGCATCATCCTCCGGCCCGAGCATTTCAAACTTAATGACGGTTCCTGTAGTCGCATCTCCTAATAGCGACAATGCCGGATTTGCAGGGCGATCATACTTTTTATCCGTAACAGATGCTCCTAGCACAGATACATCCGCCTCTAAAACAGCATTGCATTTCGGGACTTTTGCCAAGTCTGAGAGCAAATCTTCATCTGTAATCATTAAATTTCCAAATTGAAAAGCTGTAAAAGGAAGTGGTTCTTCACCAAAATTCCATGTTTTCTTATCTTTTCCAAAAGAAAACAGAAACATATTTCTTGATTCAAAATCAATCTGCATATCTGTCTCATTGTAGTAACGCAGAGCCAGTTCCAAATCCTGCAAATACTCACTCATACGCAATACTTCTTCCTCATCCATATTATATGGGTAATATCCCGGCTCAAAAGACAGAAAATACAGCCACTGATTTTTTCCGCGATATGTATATCCCAATTCCTTAATAATCTTTCTTTGTTTCTCTGATAATTCATCTCGATTTCCCCAATAACAGGTAAGATTTCTTTGATTAAACATCGCATATTCTGTAGCCAGATTCATACTCTCCTGCATGGTAAGCATAAGAAAGCTATTTAATCCCTCGTATCCTTCATAAACAGCTATTCCATAACAATCACCGCCTCGCCCCAGTATACTGAAGAAAACTATATCCTCTTCATTTCCATATCTGATGCCGATTAAATCCATATCCCAGAACTTTTCCCATGGTTTCAGTTCCTTAATACGTGTTCCTGCCTCATATAATGTCTTCCATTGTTCTAAAGATGCCTCTTTTCTCATATGTCCCCCTTATCTCTTCCTGAATCCATACTCTTTCTTTAATCTCTCAAAGATTTCAAAAGCAACCGGGCAGATGGAAATGGTATCCAACATCCCCAGCAGACTACACAATCTTTCCGGCTGATCTGTATAAGGATATTTCTTACTACTATCCGGTTTGCAATCCCCAAGTTTACAACTGCCATCTTCCTGTAAAAAATCACAGGGCTTATGTTTCGTATGATACCCAATTCCCAATTCCTCTTTTTCTAAAAAGAAATCAATAAACTCCTCTACAGTAATTCCCAAATAATCCGCATCTTTTTCTACATCCTCTTCAGGAATACTTCCCTTGTACATCTTGCAACAATTTCTGCACTTACTGCAGTCATAATCATCAAACAGTTCTTTATGCAATCGCAGAAACTGCTCGTCTAATTCTTCCTCATCTGCATGTCCTTTCAAGAAACTACGAAATTTGAAATTTTCATCTTCTTTTTTCTTGGCTTCTATTCCAACTTTATCCGGGTGTACCATATGATGTCTCCTATTCTAATTTATATCGTCGGTCTTTATTCTTGCCAATCGCAGAAATCTTCCCGTCAGATATAAGTGGTTTCAAAATCTCTTTTGTCCGGGTTTCTTTCAGACCTAACAATTCACAAAAATCCTGCAAACGATACTCTTTATCCGCTTCCATGTATTTAAAAATCTTTTCCTGTTGTTTACCTGTTTTTGTAATTTTTTTATCGTCGGTTTTTTATCGCCGCTTTTTGTATTGTTCACTTTTTTATTTCTCCAAACTCCGTCTGCACCAACTTGTCCATACTGACCATACCGCAATATTGACATGTACTGTTCACATCCAACTGCCGGATTCTTTCGAGGTCTGGCAGTTATTTTTTGTATGGAAAAGGGGCTGTGCACTAATTACTGATATGCCCCCTTAGTTTTAAGTTTCTATGATACTAAATCAAAGATTACTCAATAATAGCAGCCACACGTCCAGAACCTACAGTATGTCCACCCTCACGTTATTTGAATAGCGTTTTTTGTGGTATTTTCTATGCTTTCTCTTTAAAAAACTAGCATAAAATCACTATTTTTATGTAGCGTATTTTTATTTGCATAATTTCTTGGCACCGTTCTGGCACCAAGACCACCATTCTCTTTAACTGCTTTATCTACATATATCTAATATATCATCATGATAATACCCTTTTTGCTACCACAACAAAAATAAGAAATATCTACAAGTATGATTTTCATTTAATAGCTAAAACAACTTCCTTCAGCCCGATACTCTACACTTTATGCTGTTTTCACACATTACATAATCCAAAAGCATTTATTCTTAATTGCTCAATACTTATAATCTCCATCAAATACATAATAATAAACGCTTTTCATATTTGCTATGACCAATAATATCAAAGACAGCGCTCCCACCTCAGAGAGTTCCCATCTTTCCATTGTCTTTGCCTCCTTACTATGACCAGCCATATTTCTTATATCTCCAATTCCCTGAGATATATTATATTGTTTTGAATGTATAAAAGATATATTATTACCTAAATCATCTCTACTAGAATACAAATGATTTGCAACTTGTGATATACCATTCTTCTTTTGAGCATCAAGATTGACTTCTGAGCATATTCTTCGTAAGAAATCCTCATATGCTCGCCCTGCACATTCAATAGCCATTCTTGGTTCATTTTTATATTTTAGCATAGAAGTTACTAATTCATCAATTTCATCGATATTTAGCCACTTATATACTTTTTCTGTAAGTGCGCTAACAAGATACAACCTAATGTTAAAATCGGAATTTACTTCCTCTTTCATCTGCTTTATATCTCTTGTATCTAAAAAAACAATAGGTGCGGAAACTACTTTTCCATTACTATCAAGAATGCCACTTCCTTTTCCCCAATTACTAAATAAAGATTCAATAGCCTTTTGTTTTATATTGAAGTTATAAAAGGAACCTATTTTTCTTACTGCATCTGCACAACTATCTCCATGGGACAAATATTTTATAAATAACATATATGGCTCCCACCTTTGAAGCCACTTTCTAAAAACTTGTATTCTCAGCTCATCCGTTAAAATATCATCTAAATCATTATGGCACTCACTACTGCAATAATACAAATCATCAGAAACAAGTAACATGCCCAAAACGGATGCTGCTGTAATCGCACTTTTTACATATGCTTCGCTTTTTCCAGTATAAGAAACCAATTCAGTCAAAGAAGCTTTTTGAACGGAGCATCTTTCAACGCTATCCATTATTAATGATATTGAAACATTGTGACTTGGCAAATTAATTATATCAGTCATTTGTATAATCCCCATAAAGTGCCTTAAAAAATGCTGTTATTTTTTCAATATCCCAATCACTCATATCCACATTAATATTAACAATTGGTTGTTTTTTAGAATTAACATGCGTCTCAGAAGTAAATTTGGAATCACATTCAATCTCATTAGATGTCATAGACATTTCCACAACAGGCTCATAGGAAGTACCCTTATCTCCAGAGAGCATTGATTCACTTTGAGATTCTTCCATTTTTATATTTCTATTTGCATCATACTCATTAATTATTTTATCTAACTCAACCGAACAATTTATCCTTGATTCATTTCCTCTACGACCAATAATGAGTTCTCCAATACCTGCTAATTCCAAAAAACATGCAAATATGGGGAAAGCATCTTCTCTATTTCTTTCAGAACTACCGTAATTATTTTTCCCCCAATAATTCTTTACATCCGAAGCCTTAATTTCCTTACCACATTTTGATTGAGCAAGATAATTTAGACAATATTCATATGGTTCATAAGACATGATAGCTTTTAAATATGCACCTTTCTTTTCTGTTTCATCCGCTGAGTACATAATGTTCCTGCCTAATTCTGTTAAAGTATAATCTTTAATTAATCCTAAAGTGTCTAGTGCTCTTTTCACACTTGCAAATTGTGCCCCACCATATGTAGCATTAATTCCTTTTTCATCTCCCGATTTACGTTTTATTGCTTCCAATAACTTCTCTACATTATCTTTGTTTGCACCTATAGGAAGTGCTGCTCCCTCACGTGTCATGTTTTCTTCAGTCATTTTTTCATTGTCCTTTCCCTTGATTATAGTATTATACTAAATAAATTCACTTTTATATATTTTGATGTTAACATCACATTTAAACCGCTACTACACTTAGTATTCTTTCTATATCTCATAGTCAACGCAGTGTTAAAGTCACAATCTAACATCTCCGCTATCTTTCTCAAGTCCTATCTCGGTCCCAAAAACTTATCCCCATTCAAATGTATCATATGCTCCGGCATTTCCGCTATCCATACTTCCGTTTCCCATGCCAACTCTTCTGAAAACCTTTTATATGTTTTAAAATCTAAAAATGCTGTCACAAAGATTTTTCCTGCAGTCACTCCATGCGTCATCTCTGTTATTTCCAATATCCTCTTCGGATCCATCGGGCCTACAGAAGTTACCGACTCCACAAAATAAATCCAGTTTTTATCTTCCCGATATAGAACTACATCCGGCATCTTGTCATGAAGTGTGATTTCAAATCCTAACTCTGTTAATTTCTCTATATTCTTTACCAAATCTTTTTCCGTTGTATCTCCCACATACAAACACTCTGAATCAGGCGCAAATCTCGGAGCAAATTCCTCAATGATTGCTTTCTGCAACTCATTATGCTTGCCAGCGGAAAATTTAAAATCCGTTCCATTTATCTTGACTGGCATCATAGTCATTTTCTTTTTGGACGCATAAATATCTATTAATCTTTCATGATACTGCAAGAACCGTTGCAGCGATTTTCCCCACTCTGATGTTTTCATTGTTTTTAACATTCGC
>DKUR01000110.1:12561-16347 GCA_002490775.1 Lachnospiraceae bacterium UBA7199
CATTTGTTGCCTCACTCCACGCCATATCCGGTTTGATTCCTGCCATTGCCAGAATCACATAGCAACAAATATCAGCTTGTTGTGCTTTTGGCATCCCAATCAACTGTAAAAATTCTCTTGCTTCATCGATCTTACCCACAATATCCCTCCAAAATCATGTTACAATTGTTCTCTGAATAGTCCCGGCTTTTCATCAGTCTTTTCCCCATTTCCTGAATGCTCTCTAAATCAGGAACCGGCATTGCATTTATCTCTGTTGAATTAACCTGTGTAGAACCGTTTAATATCCGATAATATTCATCATACAATGTAGAATTAAATAAAACATATAATCCATACACTAAGCACTCTGACATTTCCGTCAAGAGCCCGTCTATGAAATTAATTTTATTTTGTGTACTGATTTTTCTGTACTGTGGAAAGTCTTTTGCTAAATAAACTCCACACTGCAGCCTTCTTGGTTCTTCTTTTGCAGTAAAGCGCTTCACGAACAGATAATTTTTATTGTCCTGCGTTAACCCACGTTGATCAGTAACTACATATTCATGCTCTTTTTGTATCGGAAACTGTACTTTTCCCTGCTTGATATGTTGCGAATAGAAAAGTGGGATTGCCCCCTCTTCCGCTTCATCACGCAATATATCTCGATTACGAAAATCAACTGTCAGTCCGGTTTTCATCTTAACACCAATATCCGGCAGTGTTTTGTCAAATCTATGCAACCTTTCTAGTACCTCAACCTCTTTTTCATTTGTTACCAGATAAACATAATAATCCTTACCAGATACCACTAAACTATATGGCACTGTCAAAGAAGTTAAATCAGCAAAATCGCAGTTAGACTTCGATGATGTAATTGTAACTTCTTTGGGATTAATACAGGTTTTCCTAACTTTTACAATAATCGTTTCCTGCAACACATCTTCTTTATCAAATACCTTATTACGACTTACAAATAAATGAATATGCTCTATCTTTCCTTCCGTAAGAAAAAATTCACGAAAACGCTTAAAATAAGCCCCGGAAGTCCATGACCGGGGAATAATATACACCATCTCCCCTTCTTCTTTTAAGTTAAAAAGGCTCATAGCAGCAAAAATGAAATACATATTAGGTGCGCCATAACAAACAGCAGGCATAGCAGTTGCCTCTGGTGCATCCTTAGGAATCTTCATATATGGTGGATTACCAATAACAAAATCATATTTTACAGGATTCACATTGCCGCCAATCATGTAATTAAAGTCCAGATATTGACTTAAAACATAATTATCCGTCAGAATATTAATGGTAATGTTTTTAGATGAATAATCTTTACAAAATGCAAGATTATCCCGCAATAATGGCAAAACATTACTATCATTTTCATAGCAAGTCAATTCAACATTCTTAACAAAATTTAATTTTTCCAGACGTTCAATGAAAGCACATGCCAAAATTCCTGAACCAGCTCCGGGATCTAAAACTTTAACCGTATCCATATTTTCTGAAATATCATATAGTCCAGCCATGAAACGTGCTGTTTCCATGCTTGTAAAAAACTGCCCATACTTTTTCCGTTCTTTTTTAGGCATACTATCAATATATTGATTTGTTAAGTCAATAATTTTTTCTAACATAATTCTACCATCCATGACTTCCCTTTTTAAGAATTATACAATATATCCCATATATTTTCAATCACAGCAAGAACAAACGTTCTTAAATATAAATGTACGTAATTATAACTTCTATATTCTATGTATAAATATTATTTTACGGAAAGCAACAATGCTCTGTCAACTATATCGTTTTAAATTAATTAGCAAAAATCCCACAACCAGTCAAGGGTAAATGAACAGCTTACGCTGCCCTTGACTGATTGTGGGATTTTTGCCATATAGCACTCAAGAGGGCTTAAGCAGCCCTCTAACTTTCACCTTGTCTCTCTATCATTTCTTCTTTCTGCTCTCTGTCGTTCCCTTAATGCCTTTTCCCTCTGCCTTTACGTTTGTAAAATTTCTTCTATCCTATTCCTCCCGAAAAACATCCTTACACGCTCAAAATCTCTTACAGCTTCTTTTAATTCATGGTTTTCCGTATAAATTTCATTAAACCGCTTAGAAAGATTATCTACTTTTTCCATCGCCCAATCATGAGATTCCTGCAATCTATTAAATCTTCTGGAAATATCCAAATAAGCCGCATATACAGAGCGAAGAATCTTTACAATCTTACATACCAATGGTTTTGCTTTCTTTTCTCTATATGCCTTTCCACTTTCCATTGCCCCGGCTTCTGGAAGCACCTGTTCCGGATCATCTGAAAATTCCACAGCTAAACGCTCCATGTTCTTTACCATTGGAGCTAATTCTTCCAATCGCTTTTGGTACACATCCGCCTGCTTTCTTGCTGCCTCCGCTTCTTGTCTTGCACCATCCATGTTCTTCTGTATAAGATGAATTTCATCCTCTATTTTCAATAGCTGACTATGCAAGGTATTATTTATTTCTATAAAAGTTTCATTCTCCAATTGTATCTTTACCTTTTCTGCCTGCAATTCAGCTACTTCTTTTATTCGCTCTTTCTTCTGAAAATCTAAAACAGACAAATGTTTTTCATGCGTTCCTTTTTTCTCCCACTCAATACCATGACGTTCCATAACAACTGCAAGCGATTCCTTTTCAGAGGAAATCCACTGATTCCATTCTGTGTCACCTCTTGTGCCTCCCTTAAATCCAAGTTCTGCCAATGCCTGTTTTAGTGATACTCTCGTATCCAGCCCTCGTTTACTGCCAGTCGTGAATGGAACAAAGTCAATGTGTAAATGCGGCGTCGCTTCGTCCATATGTAAATGCGCTGAAAATACCCGCAATGTCGGATTTCGTTGTTGAAATTCTGCCATATATTCCCCTAATACTTTAGCCGCTAACATTCCCTCTTTCTCTTTTGCATTCATATTATCCTTATTCCCTACTTGTAAAATAATCTCATGAAAGGGCTTCTCCTGCTTACCAGCCAATATTTTTTCATAATAATCATCTATCCGGCGGTCGCTTCTTTTCTGTTTCTCATTATATCTGGATAAGGCTTCATCAAATAATTCGTGATAAACATCTTTAATATTTTGGTTACAATATTCCACATTTAGACTGCTCCTCCCTGGATCAGTATTCTTTGCATGAAATTTTCTGCTATTATGATTGACTGAACCTTTGCCAACCATAACACTTATCGTTCTCTTCAATAAATATATTCCTCCTGCTTTTTTCATATTATTGCTTACTATAATACATATACGTGGTTTCCTCGCCCCGGCTTTGTTACTTTCCCGAAAGTAACGCAAAAGCACTTTTGACACTTCGTATCAAAAGCACCTTTGCGCCCTGCGGGGCTTATTGTGTCCGCAAGCGTCCACTCCATTGTCATAACCACTATTTTTCTTCTTAACTACATTTAACGGGAGCGTGCCACGCCCCCGTCTTCTATCATTAAGAAAAAATTACCATCGAAAGCTTTCGGGTACTCCTCGCTTGTCCAGGTATTCCTTTTGTGCCTTCTCCCTTTCTTCTTTTGTTGGTGCTGATTTATACTTTGTATACAATTCTCTCATAACCATAGCATCAAATTTTTCTTCCAAACCTTTCTGAATCTGCAATTTTAAATCTTCCTGCTCAAGCAGAAAATATTTCATGATTGTAAAAAATAATTCTTGTGGAATTTGCACATTTTTCATCTTATCCATCCTTTCCCCAACAACGCAACATTGCAATGTCTATAATCTTTGCAACCTTGCAATCTTCAAGA
>DKUR01000111.1 GCA_002490775.1 Lachnospiraceae bacterium UBA7199
ACTTGGCCGGTGAAGGTAGGCTTTAAGTCAACTAGAGGCTAACCACTTTGGGGGCGGCTGCTTCCTTTTATGTCTATAATATAACATGGCAGACAGGAAAATTCAAGTTAGTTATAAACATATAAAATTTTATTTCTGGAATGAGTAAAAGAAATGCCTTGGTACTTTCCAAGGTATTTTTTTTTTGCTAAAATTAATTTGATTGATATTAGGAAAGGTATAAATAAAGGAATGGCATTTACACATCTTCACGTCCATACAGAGTACAGTCTGCTGGATGGTTCCAATAAAATAAAAGAATATGTAAAACGGGTAAAGGAACTTGGCATGGACAGCGCCGCTATTACAGATCACGGGGTTATGTATGGAGTGATTGATTTTTATAAAACATGTAAAGCAGAAGAGGTTAAACCTATTTTGGGATGTGAGATTTATGTGGCCCCTAATTCCCGGTTTGACAAGGAGCTGACAGGGGGAGAAGACAGGTATTACCACCTTGTTCTGCTTGCAGAAAATAATACAGGCTATGACAATCTGATGCGGATTGTAAGCCGGGGGTTTACGGAAGGATATTACTATAAGCCCCGTGTGGATATGGAAATTCTAAATCAGTTCCACGAGGGGATTATTGCACTTTCCGCGTGTCTTGCAGGAGAAGTGCAGCGGTATATTCAAAAAGGACTTGTTGATGAGGCAAAAAAGGCGGCCCTTAAATATAGAGACTGCTTCGGAGAGAATAATTTTTTTCTGGAACTGCAGGATCATGGACTGCCGGAACAGAAAATGGTCAATACCACACTCCTTCAAATGAGCAGGGAACTTAACATTCCTCTGGTAGTTACCAATGATGTGCATTATACCTATGCGGATGATGTAAAGCCTCATGATATTCTTCTTTGCCTCCAGACAGGGAAAAAGCTGGCGGACGAGGACAGGATGCGTTATGTGGGCGGGCAGTACTATGTGAAAAGCGAAGAAGAAATGAAGGGGCTTTTTCCTTATGCATGGGAGGCTGTGGAAAATACCCAGCGTATTGCGGACAGATGCCAGGTGGAAATCGAGTTTGGTGTTACGAAGCTGCCACATTTTGAAGTGCCGCAAGGGTATGATCCCTGGACCTATTTAAATAAGCTTTGTTATGATGGATTAAGGGAGCGATATGGAAATGAAAATGCTCCGGCAGGGGATTCCGGTCAGACGTTGAAAGAGCGTCTCGATTATGAGCTGGATGTAATTAAAAGCATGGGATATGTGGATTATTTCCTGATCGTATGGGATTTTATCAATTATGCCAGACAAAATGAGATCATGGTGGGGCCGGGAAGGGGCTCTGCTGCGGGAAGTATCGTTTCTTATTCCCTGAAAATCACAAATATTGATCCTATTAAGTATAATCTGCTGTTTGAACGATTTTTAAATCCAGAGCGAATATCAATGCCGGATATTGATATTGATTTCTGCTATGAAAGAAGGCAGGAAGTGATTGACTATGTAAGCCGCAAGTATGGTCCTGAAAAGGTGGTTCAGATTGTAACCTTTGGTACCCTGGCGGCGAAGGGTGTTATCAGAGATGTGGGGCGGGTTATGGATCTGCCTTATGCTTATGTGGATTCTCTGGCGAAGATGATACCCAATGAACTGAATATTACCATTGACCGGGCGCTGCAGATCAATCCGGAACTTCGAAAGCTGTATGAAACGGATGAGCAGGTGAAGGAATTGATCAATATGAGCAAACGCCTAGAAGGGCTTCCCAGACACACCTCTATGCATGCGGCAGGGGTGGTGATCTGTTCCAGGCCGGCAGAGGAGCTGGTGCCTTTGTCAAGAGGCGCAGACGGTTCCATTACCACCCAGTTTACCATGACCACCATTGAAGAACTTGGGCTTTTAAAAATGGACTTTCTGGGGCTTCGAACGCTGACGGTAATTCAGGATGCGGTTAAGCTGGTGGAAAAGGGAAAAGGAATCCATATTGATATTGATAAAATTGATTATGATGATAAAAAGGTGCTTGCATCTATTGGAACCGGAAAAACAGATGGCATGTTCCAGCTTGAAAGCGGCGGCATGAAAAGCTTTATGAAGGAATTAAAGCCGGAAAATTTAGAGGATATCATTGCCGGAATTTCCCTGTACCGGCCGGGCCCTATGGATTTTATCCCCAAATATATTAAGGGAAAAAGCTCTTCCGGCCCTGTAAGCTATGCCTGCCCTCAGTTAGAACCAATCTTGGCGCCTACCTATGGATGTATTGTATATCAGGAACAGGTAATGCAGATTGTACGGGATTTGGGGGGATATACCCTTGGACGAAGCGATCTGGTGCGGCGTGCCATGAGCAAAAAAAAGCAGGCTGTGATGGAAAAGGAGCGGGCAAACTTTATTTATGGGAATAAAGAAGAAGGGGTGCCGGGATGTGTGGCAAACGGTATTTCCGAACAGGTAGCTTCCCAAATTTATGATGACATGATGGATTTTGCCAAGTATGCATTTAATAAATCTCATGCCGCCTGCTATGCGGTGGTAGCTTATCAGACTGCTTATCTGAAATATTATTATCCGGTGGAATTTATGGCAGCGCTTATGACTTCAGTGATTGATAATTCCAGCAAGGTAGCTGAATACATTATGACCTGCCGGAGCATGGGGATTACTATACTGCCGCCGGATATCAATCAGGGAGAAAGCGGATTTTCTGTAACGGATAAATCTATCCGGTATGCTCTGACTGCCATTAAAAGCGTAGGGCGTCCGGTAATTGAATCAGTAGTGGAGGAAAGAAAACTCCGGGGACCATATACGAATCTGAAGGATTTTATTACCCGTATGTCGGATAAGGAATTAAACAAAAAGGCAGTTGAAAACTTTATTAAGGCAGGAGCCTTTGACAGCCTGCCGGGTACCAGAAAGCAGTTTATGACTGCATATGTACAAATTATGGAACGGATTTCTCACGATAAAAAGAATAATATGGCTGGGCAGATCAGTCTGTTTGATATTGTTTCTGAGGAGGAGAAAAAAGATTTTGAGGTAAAACTTCCCGATGTAGGGGAGTACTCAAAGGAAATGCAGCTTGCATTTGAGAAGGAAGTGCTTGGGATTTACATCAGCGGCCATCCTTTGGAAGAATGGGAAGAGCTTTGGAGAAAAGAAATTACGAATACCACAGCAGATTTTGCGCTGGATGAAGAAAGCGGAGAGTGTGCACTGAAAGATAATGCGTCGGCGGTTATTGGAGGCCTGATTGTAGATAAAAAAATTAAGTATACTAAAAATGATAAGATCATGGCTTTCTTACAGGTGGAGGATCTTTTAGGAACTGTAGAGGTAATTGTTTTTCCCAGAGATTACGAAAAGAATAATGCAAGAATTGCAGAGGATAATAAAGTATTTATCAGGGGAAGAGTATCTTCAGAGGAAGAACGGGACGGGAAGCTGATTTGCGAAAAGATAATTACCTTTGAAGAAATTTCCAGAAAACTCTGGATCAAATTTTCTAACATGGCAGATTATGAGAGCAAAGCAGAAGCTCTTTTTACACTTCTTGCAGATTCTGACGGAAAAGATAGTGTGGTTATTTATATTGAAGAAGGCAGGGCAATGAAAAAGCTTCCGCCAAACAAAAATGTTTGTGCAGACGAAGAACTGGTTACACGCCTTGGTGAGAAATTTGGGAAAGATAATATAAAAATCGTCTGGGATAAGGCGAAGCTGTGAATCATCACTTGAAAATGCCTTAAAATCAGGTTAAAATAAACGTAGCTGTGCAAAGAAAGGACTGACACATATGGCGAAAGAGATTAAGACAATCGGTATTTTGACCAGCGGCGGTGATGCACCCGGAATGAATGCGGCAATACGTGCGGTGGTGCGCAAGGCCATTGGCAATGGCGTGAAAGTAAAAGGAATTAAAAAGGGATATCAGGGACTTCTAAATGAAGAAATTATAGATATGGAAAAAAAGGATGTTTCTGATACGATTCAGAGAGGCGGCACCATATTGGGAACTGCCAGATGCCCTGAATTCAAGCAGGAGGAAGTTCAGGCAAGAGCAGCAGAAATCTGCAGAAAGCATGGAATTGACGGTGTGGTAGTCATTGGCGGTGATGGCTCTTACCGAGGCGCCCAGGCGCTGGCAAAAAATGGAATCAACACCATTGGGATTCCGGGAACCATTGACCTTGACATTGCCTGTACAGATTATACCATAGGATTTGACACTGCCGTCAATACGGCAATGCAGGCCATTGACAAGGTAAGAGATACCTCTTCTTCCCATGAAAGATGCAGCATTATTGAAGTTATGGGCAGAAATGCTGGTTATATTGCGCTTTGGTGCGGTGTGGCAAACGGGGCTGAGGACATTCTTCTTCCCGAAAAATATGATTTCAATGAACAGAACATTATTAATAATATCATTAGAAACCGCAAAAAAGGAAAGACGCACCATATTATCGTAAATGCAGAAGGCATCGGCCATTCTACGTCTATGGCCAGAAGAATTGAGGCGGCTACAGGCATGGAAACCAGAGCAACTATTTTAGGATACATGCAGAGAGGCGGTTCGCCTACCTGCAAAGACCGTTTTTATGCATCTATTATGGGAGCTTATGCGGCGGATATTTTGTGTGAGGGTAAGAGCAACCGAGTGATTGGCTATAAGAATGCAGAGTTTGTGGATTTTGATATTGAGGAAGCACTTAATATGCAAAAGAATATTTCAGAGTATCAATATCAGGTCAGCAGACTGCTGTCACAGTAATGGGAAGGAACTATGATTACAAGTTTATCAAACAGAAAGATAAAATTAATTGCTTCTTTAAGAGATAGAAGCCGGAGAAGGAGTAAGGAAGGTCTTTTTATTGCAGAAGGCATTAAGATGTTTGAGGAAGCACCCATCGAATGTCTTAAGGAAATTTATGTAAGTGAACTGACTTGGCCGGAATTAAAACAGGATCGGGCATTGTGGAAAAAACTGTGTGCCTGCATGGAAGCGAAAGTTCACGTGGAACAGGTTTCGGAGGAGGTTTTTAAGGAGACTTCAGATACCCAGACGCCCCAGGGGATTCTGCTTTTGATGGAGCAGTTTTCCTACCGCATAGAAGACCTTATTGAAAAGGCCAGGGAAAAGCAGAAAGCAGAGGGGAAAGCACCCTTATTTTTGCTGCTGGAAGATATTCAGGATCCCGGAAATTTAGGGACAATGATAAGGACCGGAGAAGGGGCCGGAGTGGATGGCGTGATTATGAGTAAAGGAACAGTTGACATTTATAATCCTAAAACCGTCCGGGCTACTATGGGTTCTTTATATAGAGTACCTTTTGTGTATACAGAAGATCTGAAGGCAGAGATAAAAAAATTACAGGAAAATAAAATCAAAGTATATGCAGCTCATTTAAAAGGGAAAAAGCTTTATGACCAGGTTGCTTACAAAGGCGGCAGCGCGTTTCTGATCGGAAATGAAGGAAATGGTCTTTGTGAAGAAACTGTGGAACTTGCAAATACCTGTTTAAAAATACCTATGGAAGGTGAGCTGGAGTCTTTGAATGCGGCAGTGGCAGCTTCCCTGCTGCTTTATCAGGCGGCAGGCTGTCAGCGGAAATGATGGAGATGCGTATGAAAGTAGGATTTGTCGGGCTTGGCAACATGGCAAAAGCTATGATCGGCGGTATGCTTGCGAAAAAAATTGCAGAACCGGAAAACATTTTAGGATATGCAAAAACACAGGTTACCAGAAGTACAGTAAAGGAAAAATACGGGATTTGTATTTTAGAAAATAATGAAAAGGTGGCCAAAGAGTCAGACATACTCATTTTAGCAGTTAAGCCTCAAATGTTTGGAGATGTAATAGCTCAGATCAAAGACAGTGTTTCTACTGGTACGCTGGTGATCAGTATTGCGGCAGGAAAAACGATGGCGCAGATACAGGAGGCTTTTGGAAAGAGCCTTAAACTGGTTCGTTGTATGCCTAACACGCCGGCAATGGTGGGAGAAGGCTGCAGCGGTGTATGCAGGAATGAACTGGTTTCTGATGAAGAAATGGATAGGTGTATGAGGCTTCTTGGCAGTTTTGGAGTTGCCCAGGAGGTTCCGGAAGGAATGATGGATGCAGTGGGGGGAGTCAGTGGAAGCTCTCCCGCATTTGTATTTATGTTTATAGAAGCTTTGGCAGATGGCGCTGTAAGGGCAGGAATGCCCAGAAAGCAGGCATATCAGTTTGCTGCGCAAACAGTCTGCGGAAGTGCAAAACTGATGCTAGAAACAGGGATGCATCCGGGAGAACTTAAGGATATGGTGTGTTCTCCTTCGGGAACCACCATTGAAGGTGTCAGAATATTAGAAGAAATGGGCTTTAGAAGTGCGGTTATGAATGCGGTGGGAGCCTGTGTCGATAAATCCAAAAAAATGTAAAAAAAACGTAATAAATTTTATAGATTAAATTAAATATGCAGCAGAAAATCCGGTTCAAATTACCAAAACTTGACAAATATCAGACGATTTGGTAATATAAACTCCAAACCTATTGTAATAAATCCGTAACAATTAAGTAAACGGAATATTTTGGAGGTAGCAAAATGAATCGGAGAAATAGGCTGCTGGCAGCGGTGGCAGGGGTTGTTTTATTCCTGCTTTTCTTTTCAGCAGAGGAAATAACCGTTCAGGCAGGTGAAAAGGAAGGCTATGATTTTTCCGGTGCTGGTGTTGCAGAGGTGCTGGATCCCGGCGCATTAAGCACGGAAAATCCTATTGAAGAGCAGAAGGAACTGAATATCAACCAGAAGTTCGAGGCGGAAAAGGAGAGGATGGAAGAAGAACTTACTATGGCTAATGTCCAGAATGCATTAAATATCAGGGCACAGGCAGATGAAAGTTCTGAAAAAGTAGGTCTTTTATATAAAGACTGCGGCGGTACGATTCTGGAACGAAAAGACGGCTGGACAAAGTTCCGTTCCGGTAATGTGACAGGCTGGGCAAAGGATGAATATCTTTTGTTTGGAGAAGATGCAAAGGAAATGGCAGAGGATGTGGGAAACTGGATTGTTACACTGGAAAGCAGTGCTGTCCGGGTAAGAATGGAGCCAGATAGTAATGCGGATTTTTATGGCGTTCTGGCACACGAAGACTCTGTTGAGCTGGTCGAGATCATAGACGATCAATGGATCAGCGTGGACTTTAATGATGAAATAGGTTATGTAAATACGGATTATATTAATGTAAGATTTCATATTGATGAAGGAGAAAGCATAGAGGTTATCAGGGCAAGGGAGCGGGAGGAAGAAGAACGCAGGCGTACTGCAAACAGAGGCGCAGTGGCAGCAGATGCGGACGAATTAAGACTCTTAGGTGCACTGATTTACTGTGAAGCCGGCAACCAGTCCTATGAGGGCATGGTAGGTGTTGGCGCAGTGGTTATGAATCGTGTAAAGAGCGGGGCATATCCAAATACCATACACGCAGTAATTTATGCTTCTGGCCAGTTTACACCGGCAATGACAGGAAAGGTGGCAAGAGTATATGAAGGGACAGTGCCTGATCTGTGTATGCAGGCTGCCCAGGCTGCTCTTAATGGAGAGACTACTGTTGGTGATGCCACTCACTTCAGGCGGGCAGGAAGAAGAGAAGGATTTGTTTTAGGAGACCACGTATTCTGGTAAATGAGAAAAACAGTTGGCACAAGCGGCAGGCATTGTGCCAACTGTTTTTGTTAACATAAATGGTTAGGGTTGCTTCCGGCAGTTTAATGTAGTAAAATATTTTTGACAAAGTCATTTTTATTTGTGTAAAGGAGGAAGTATGAATCTAACGACGATTTGGCTTATTGTTTTTGTTGCCTGCATTGTCATTGAAATCATCAGTATGGGGCTTACCACGATCTGGTTTGCAGGAGGTGCATTGATTGCCGCTGTAGCAGCAGTGATTGGTGTTCCGCTTTGGATGCAGATTGTTCTTTTTGTACTTGTATCTTTAATTCTTTTGTATTTTACACGCCCGATTGCGGTAAAATATTTTAATAAGGACCGGATCAAGACCAATGCAGAAAGTCTGGTCGGAAAGCAGGCCATTGTGATCAGCGAAATTGATAATCTCCAGGGAATCGGCCAAGTGACTGTAGAAGGGAAAGAATGGACTGCCAGAACAGTAACTGATGGTATAACGCTTCCAACAGGAAGTGTAGTGATCATTCGGGCGATCAGCGGCGTAAAGCTGATGGTGGAAGAAAAACCGCAGCAGTAAATACCAGCACATAAATATTTAGGTAAGGGGAAATTACAGCCCCGGAAAGAAGAGGAATGATATGGGATATTTGTTACTTGTGTTATTTGTTGTAATTCTTGTTTTGCTTGCATCCTGTGTAAAGATTGTACCCCAGGCATCTGCATACGTAGTGGAAAGACTTGGCGCTTATCAGGGGACATGGTCGGTTGGCCTTCATTTTAAACTGCCGATCCTTGATAAAGTGGCAAAAAAAATCAACTTAAAGGAGCAGGTTGTGGATTTTGCACCTCAGCCTGTTATCACAAAAGATAATGTAACCATGAGAATTGATACGGTGGTATTTTTCCAGATCACAGATCCTAAGATGTTTGCCTATGGCGTGGAAAATCCCATTATGGCAATTGAAAATCTGACTGCTACCACCCTTCGTAATATTATTGGTGATCTGGAACTGGATCAGACGCTTACCTCCAGAGAAACCATTAACACTAAGATGAGAGCTTCCTTGGATGAAGCAACAGATCCTTGGGGAATCAAGGTAAACAGAGTAGAGCTTAAAAATATCATTCCGCCTGCTGAGATCCAGAATGCTATGGAGAAACAGATGAAGGCAGAGCGTGAACGTAGAGAAGCAGTAACGCGTGCGGAAGGTGAAAAGAAAGCCAGCGTAACTGTTGCAGAAGGTAAGAAGGCAGCAGCAATCTTAGAAGCAGAGGCAGAGAAGCAGTCAGCAATCCTCCGTGCAGAGGCCCAGAAGGAAAAGATGATCCGCGAGGCAGAAGGTGAGGCAGAAGCAATCCTTAAGGTACAGCAGGCAACAGCAGACGGTATCAGAATGATTCGTGAAGCTGGAGCAGATGAATCAGTACTCCGTATCAAGAGTCTGGAGGCATTTGAAAAGGCGGCAGACGGCAAAGCTACCAAGATCATTATTCCCTCTGAGATTCAAGGGCTTGCAGGACTGGCAGCTTCCGTTAAGGAACTGGTAAGCGATAAATAAAAGCAACATTTAAGGCATGAACGTGAGAGGGAAAACAATGGACTTAAAAGGCAGAAGTTTTTTAAAGCTTCTTGACTTTACACCAGAAGAGATTTTATATCTGGTGGATTTGGCAGAAGAGTTAAAGGCAAAGAAGAAAAAAGGAATATTAACACAGGATTTACACAGAGGGAAAAATGTGGCGCTGATCTTTGAAAAGACCAGCACCCGTACCCGCTGTTCTTTTGAGGTGGCGGCCCATGATCTTGGAATGGGCACCACATATTTGGAGCCTGCTGGTTCCCAGATTGGCAAAAAAGAAAGTATTGCAGACACTGCACGGGTTTTGGGCAGAATGTATGAAGGAATAGAATACCGGGGATTTGAGCAGGAGATTGTTGAGGAATTGGCAAAGTATGCTGGTGTTCCAGTTTGGAACGGACTTACCAATGAATTCCACCCCACGCAAATGCTGGCAGATGTTCTGACGATCAAAGAAAAGCTGGGGCGCATAAAAGGGGTTAAGCTTGCTTACTTAGGAGACGCCCGTTATAATATGGGCAATTCTTATATGGTTCTTTGCGCAAAGCTGGGAATGGATTTTACAGCCTGCACAACTCCAAAATACTTTCCTGATCAAGCATTGGTTGAGGAATGTCAAAGAATTGCAAAACAGACAGGGGCTTCCATTACCTTAACTGATGATGTGATGGCAGGGACAAAGGGTGTTGATGTCGTTTGTACGGATGTATGGGTATCTATGGGAGAGCCGGATGCTGTGTGGGAAGAGCGGATCAGGGATCTTTCTCCTTATCAGGTGAATCAAAGAGTAATGGAAAATGCAGGAAAGCAGGCGATTTTTATGCACTGTCTGCCGGCATTTCATGATTTGAAGACTAAGATAGGAACAGAAATAAGTAAAAAGTTTGGTATTTCAGAGATGGAAGTGACGGATCAGGTGTTTGAATCTTCTCAGTCAGTGGTATTTGATGAGGCGGAAAATAGAATGCACACAATCAAGGCGGTTATGGCGGCTACACTTTGAAAATAGGCTTTAGAAAGCTTGGGGAAATTTTCAATCTATTGTCTGTATCAATGAATTTATGGAGAGATTTAAATATGAATCAGGAGGCCGGGAGAGAAAAAGTGGTGCTCTGCGGAGCCAATGCCTATGAAAAGAAGTATTATTTTAATGAGCAGTTTGCAGGTATACCTGACTCTATTAAGGAAGAACTGCACATTATTTGTGTGCTTTTTACAGAAGAGGTGGGAGGCATTTTCACGATTGAATTTGAATCAGATGGAAGTGTTGCCATGCGCACCGAATTTGCCCCGGAGGATTACCTGTATGATGAAGTAGGAAGCGGTCTTTTGGTGGGAGAGGTGCGGAGGAAAAGACAAGAGCTGTTTGAATCTTTGAATTTGTATTACCGCGTATTTATCCTTCATGAGGACATGAGCAGCCTTTTGGAGGAACAGGAATGATAAATGTAAAGGGCTGATGAAGAATATGGCAGATGTAGTAAAAAAACTACAGATAGGAAATGTAGTTTTAGATAATAATCTGATATTGGCACCTATGGCAGGCGTAACCGACCTGCCATTTCGTTTGCTTTGCAGAGAACAGGGAGCCGGCTTGGTGTGCATGGAAATGGTCAGCGCCAAGGCAATTTATTTTCACAATAAAAATACGGAAGAATTAATGGAGATTCATCCTGAAGAACATCCGGTTTCTCTTCAGCTTTTCGGTTCCGATCCTGACATAATAAGTGAAATGGCAAAAAGAATTGAGGAAAAACCATTTTCCATATTGGATATTAATATGGGCTGTCCAGTGCCCAAGGTGGTAAATAATAAAGAAGGCTCTGCTCTTATGAAAGATCCTGCTTTAGTGGAACAAATCATTACGAAAACGGTAAAGGCAGTTAAAAAACCGGTTACAGTGAAGTTCAGGAAGGGATTTAACGACAGCCTGGTAAATGCGGTGGAGATTGCTAAAATAGCAGAAGGCTGCGGGGCTGCGGCCGTGACGGTTCATGGCAGAACAAGAGAGCAGTATTATGCAGGAAACGCAGACTGGGAAATTATAACGAAGGTAAAGGAAGCTGTATCAATCCCAGTGATTGGTAATGGAGATGTGACAGACGGGCCGTCTGCAAAGGCGATGCTCGAACAGACAGGTTGTGATGGCGTGATGATTGGGCGGGCTGTCCGGGGGAATCCCTGGATATTCAGGGAAGTTCTGCATTATTTGAAAACTGGGGAAAAGCTGCCCAAAAGACCAGTAGATGAAGTGCGGGATACGATTCTGCGTCATGCACATATGGAGCTTGAAGTAAAGGGGGAGTATACAGCGGTGAGGGAAATGCGTAAGCATATCGGCTGGTATACCATAGGATATCCCAATTCCGCATCGCTGCGGAGAAAGATCAATGGGATGGAATCCTTTGAGGAGCTTGAAATGGCAGTCAGAATGATCTTTAAAACAGATGCCCGGTTTTGACTAAGAGTGATTATTTCAATTTTATGGAATAGGAAAAGGAACTGTTACATATGCTTTCCTATGGAAACGGATTATAAACGTATTTTTTATGTGGAAATTGCATGGGAAAAGCATCCTGAAAGTGGACAAAATCTGAAAAAAACAGGGCTGCACTTAAAAAAGCTGGGGCGGGAGTATCCCTATCTTCTTGGCAGAGGGAGAAGAAAAATAAATAAACTTCAAATATATTTTGTGCTCTTACCAGAATATGCAGGGAAAAGGCTGTTTAGCGGGAAAATGAAGAACTGGAAACCGGAATGTGCTCAAAAACTTTTAAATGAAGCATGGGAAAGGGCATATGTAAGTCATGGCTGTACGGAGCAGATTTTTGCTTTGCCTTATAAGAGTTATGCAGAAAACTGTCAAGAATCTATATTTGTGAACTTGCTGTCCACAGGACCTTCACCAGTACTTCCGGTAGAACTTTGGGCAGTGGGTTTGTATCAGTCCAGGCCCTTTGACAGCCTTTGCATTATGCTGCCGGAGGATGCTGGCGAACAGGAAGCGGAGCAGCTTAAGGAATTGATGGAGCCTTATCTTCCCAGAATGAAAAGGGTTATTTTTAAGGGACCAAAAAGTACGGCATCAGAGCTTTTAAACGACTATCTATATGAAGAATTCGGGATTGTGATGACGGAAACGCAAAGGGTTTTGTCAGGTATGCCGGTGCTTGATTTTTGCACGCAGGAGTATGGAAGTGGAAAGGGATATTCTGCTTTAGGGGACACTAGGAAAGATAAAGTTTATAATTTACAGGAAGGGCGGAAATGGCCTGCTTATATAAGCGAAGGAGAGATTCTGAAATTCCTTGACATTGCGGTAAAAAATGGTTATAATACGAAAGTTAATTAAGACCTTATATGATATTTAACAAACATAAAAGATGGAAGAGGGCGATTAGCAATGGAAGAAAAAAAGAACATACTAACCTATGAGGGACTCAGAAAATATGAGGATGAGCTTCATGAACTGAAGGTAGTAAAAAGGCAGGAAGTAGCACAAAAAATCAAAGAGGCCAGAGAACAGGGTGATTTATCTGAAAATGCTGAATATGATGCAGCAAAGGATGAACAGCGCGATATTGAAGCGAGAATTGAAGAGCTGGAAAAAATTCTTAAGAATGTGGAGGTAGTGGTTGAAGATGAAGTTGATCTTGATAAGATCAATATTGGATGCTGTGTAAAGATACGTGATCTTGAATTTAATGAAGATCTGGAATATAAAATCGTAGGTTCTACAGAAGCAAACAGCTTAAAGGGTAAAATTTCCAATGAATCACCTGTTGGAAAGGCACTGATTGGCAAGGGGCTGAATGATATTGTTGAAGTGGAAACTCAGGCAGGCATTCTTAAATATCAGGTTCTTGAAATTCAGAGATCAAATTAAGATTTTACAGTTTTTAAGGTATCAGGCGTGCAGCCTTTCATTGAGAAGGAGTGTTAGAAGTGGCAGAACAGCAGAAAAACCAATCGCAGAACAATCAACCACAAAATGAGCAGGATTTAGGTCAACTACTCAAAATAAGAAGAGAAAAGCTTGCAGCATTGCAGGAAGCGGGGAAAGATCCCTTTCAAATCACAAAATATGATGTCACTGCCCACAGCAGGGATATTAAGGATAATTACGAACAGATGGAAGGAAGTACAGTGTCTGTTGCCGGGCGTATCATGCAAAAGCGTGTGATGGGTAAGGCTTCTTTTTGTAATATTCAGGATTTAAAAGGCAATATTCAGTCTTATGTGGCGAGAGACAGTGTGGGTGAGGAAGTCTATGCTGACTTTAAAAAATATGATGTGGGTGATATTGTAGGAATTACCGGACAAGTATTCAAAACCAAAACAGGGGAAATTTCCATTCATGCTACAGATATTGTTTTGCTTTCCAAAAGTTTGCAGATTCTTCCTGAAAAGTATCATGGACTAACCAATACAGATATTCGTTACCGTCAGAGATACACAGACCTGATCATGAATGAAGAGGTAAAGGAAACCTTTGTCAAGAGATCAAAAATTATTACCGCAATCAGAAGATATTTAGATGAACAGGGCTTTATGGAGGTGGAGACTCCTATGCTGGTGTCCAACGCAGGCGGCGCAGCAGCAAGGCCATTTGAGACACATTTTAATGCATTGGATGAAGATGTAAAGCTCCGCATCTCACTGGAATTGTACTTAAAGAGATTGATTGTAGGCGGGCTGGAAAGAGTCTATGAGATTGGCCGTGTGTTTAGAAATGAAGGCCTGGATACCAGGCACAATCCTGAATTTACGTTGATGGAGCTGTATCAGGCTTACACAGACTATAATGGAATGATGGACTTAACAGAGAATATGTTCCGTCATGTTGCACAGGAGGTCTGTGGAACTACCGTTGTACCTTATGGGGAAGAAATGATTGATCTTGGCAAGCCTTTTGAGCGGCTGACAATGATTGATGCAGTGAAAAAATATACAGGAATCGATTTTGATCAGGTTCCTGATACTGCTGCTGCTAAAAAGCTGGCAGACGAAAAAGAAGTTCATTATGAGGACAGGCATACAAAGGGAGATATCCTAAATTTATTCTTTGAGGAATTTGTGGAGGAACATTTGGTTCAGCCCACCTTTGTTATGGATCATCCGGTAGAAATTTCACCCCTCACCAAAAGAAAACCTGACAAGCCGGATTACGTGGAACGCTTTGAATTATTTATCACTGGACGCGAGATGTGCAATGCTTATTCTGAATTGAATGATCCCATCGACCAGAGAGAACGCTTTAAAGCACAGGAAGCAGCATTGGCAGCAGGCGACGAGGAGGCAAACACCACCGACGAGGACTTTATGAATGCCCTGGAAATTGGTATGCCGCCTACCGGAGGAATCGGCTATGGCATTGACAGGCTTGTGATGCTGCTCACCAATTCACCTGCGATCAGGGATGTTTTGTTGTTCCCGACGATGAAGAGCTTGGATAAGTAAAAAGCTGAAAATAGGGCATTTTCAAGCAATTCAAGGGGCTTAAATTTGTATTTTACGACTAAGTTACGACAAATGGAGAGCCTTGATATAGTAAATAGTTAAGACACCATTACTTATAGAGATTTGGGTAGTGATGTCTTCTATAAAATATCTGCATAACTTGAAAAAATTGTGCATTTTTGGTAAAATAAATATGTAAATTACCTGATATTTGTGCTTACCTGCTCATATATTTTTATCATTAGGAGAAGATATGTGAGGAGGTGATTATATGGAAAGGATATGGGTGTATTTAATGGCAATTCAATTCTCGAAGGAAGAAATGAAAAGAATGGAAGATTTGCTCAGTGCATTTTTTGAAAGAATGGAAATGGATTATGTAGTGCCTGTTGATATTTTTAAAGTTGCAACTGATTTGGGATTTGATGTTCGTGGAGCTGAGTTTGAAGAGAACCTTGAAGGACTGATTGTTGTTAATGAGCATACAGAAAAAATTGAAGGTTTTGATTCAAACAAAGTTATAGCATATAATTGTTTCAAAGATATTAATATGAAGAAATTTATTGTTGCACATGAGCTGGCACATTATATTTACGAAAAAGCAAATGCGTATGATAAAAAAATAGTCGTTGCTGCGAGAGATCATGCAGATGGTTATTCAGAAAATGTAGAAGAGCAACAAATGGATTATATGGCTGCAAGTATATTAATTCCTAAAAATGATTTGTGCCGGTTTTTAGAAAAGAATACGGGTATAAATGTTTCGGAAGTGGCAAAGCGATATAAAGTAACGGAAGAAGTGGCACGGAGACGTATACAAGAGGTACAGGCATGAGTGAGAATAAATCATCCTATATGGAAGTGCTAAGAAATCTGTTGACATCTAACTTTGATAATAAACCAACAAAAAACGAAGAATATGCAGAACAATTGATGAATGTTCACGCACAGTTTGTTAATCGAAATGGGAAATTGACCAATTTATTGGAAGATTTTATAGATCAGCGTCGTAAGAGAGTTAAGACAAATAATTTTCTCAAAAAGTTTATATTTTGGTTTTTTGTTGGATTGCTTGCTGTTTTAACAATAGCAGTGGTTATATTTATTGTTTGTAACAGAAATAGTAATTCTATTCCTTCTATGGTGTCATTGCTTTCGGTTTCAGTTACATATTTGGCGAGTTTGATTGCTGTTTTTGAAATTATGTCTAAGTATTTATTCCCGATTGATGAAGAAAAAGATACTATCACTATGATTCAGGCAGTAATTAATAACGATGTACAAGTAGAAGAATTGATGTCAAAGGCTATTGATAAAAATCATATTGAAATTATTGAAAGATTAAAACTCTTGAAACAGTTGCGTGATGAAAATGTTCTAACAGATGAGGAGTTCAATGAAGTAAAGAGGAATCTTATTGAAAAGATTAAAGAAGAATAATCCTTTTATAACAAATAGTTGATTTAGGTATAATGGAAAGTTAGACATCATTACTTATAGTGATATAGGTAGTGGTGTCTTTTTGTATGTCGGGATGGTTTACATTTTGACGGGCAGCAGTTGTTTTATGAAAGGGTGTATCTGATGTATTCATGCATTGGTTTGAAAAATAGAATATCGAAATATGAATAGGATTTCTTTTTAAAGTAAGATTATAATTTATTACCGAACAGATATAAAATAAGGCAATCACAGAATAGTAGGTAAAATAAGGATTTTGAAGATATTTGTTTATGAGAATTTATGAAGAAAAAGACATAAAGTATTGAAAATAAAGGGCTTTACCGAACTATGCTAAAAAATGTTATAAATATGGTAGAATAGTCGTAAAAGTCTTATAAAATGGCGGTTTTTATTGATTTGCCGAACATACATTGTAATAGGCATAATTACGGAAAAATGGTTGTTTTAGCCTTTATCGAACACATTTCCGAAAGCACATTATTCTTCAGGACGTTTGTACTCGATCAATTCCCCAACTTCTATATTGAGATACCAACACAACTTACAAATCAGTCCAGTATCAAAGCGGCTGACACTATCACGACAGTATTTGTTGAAGTTGGTTCGAGGAATATCAAGGTCTTTACAAATCTTGTTCTTACTGATACCTTTTTCTTCCAATATTTCATTTATTCGTAAATGTAAATTACCATATTCCATAGAGGAACCTCCTTTACTTTTTTCTCATTATTTTATATAATGAATGACAGAAATATAATTCACAGATGAGCCATTCACAAAAGAGTCAGGTGTTGAGGGCATAAACATGGAGAAGAACGAAATTAAGGATAGGTGATTTGATGTACTGAATGATACGGATAATTTGCTGATATAAGATATAATGGTTGATGACCGAAACAATATAGTCAATGTTTATCTCACAGACGGCACAAGATTTTCGGTTCATGTAGAAAAATGTGGAATATGGAGCATTTGTGAGGTATAATGGAGTAAAAATATTTTGCGGAGGACTGGTAGAATGTCTGTAGTCACAAAAAAGGAAGAAAAAGTTAATAAAGTATTTGATTCCATGTCTAATATTCATGATATGCAGGAATTTAAAAATATATTTATGGAAATGTATCCTGACGATTGGAAAAGAATAATTAGTACATATAACAAAGAGGAACGAAAAGATACGAAAGGTAAAGGACATCCAATGCCAAAGCCAGAGATTTATTTGAGTAATATGTATAAGGTTGGTCTGAAAAAAAGATAACCAATAAAAAAGTAGGAGGACTGACTGTTATGGGATTTTGGAGTAGCTTTTTGGGGCATGCGGCTGCTAATGCTATTAATGAAACGCAGAAAGAAACGAAAAAGCATAATGACCTGTGTTATCAGTTAAGTGATTATATGGATGAACTCAATAAATACTTAGAAAGGATTGGGTGTAAACAAGTATATATTGCTGATTATGGATGTATTGATACTGGGAGTATTTCTATTGAAAAGAGAAGAATGGATGCAATAAAAAGAAAAGTTGAGGAATATAAAAATTTAGGGGGTAACCCTGCCTATATCCAAGATTTAGATGAAATGGATGAACACATTGCGGTAATAAAATATTTGAAATCTGTCAATCGTTTAGACCGACAAAAAGAATTTCTTGGGTTAGATTTGGAGTTTGTAAAAGATGATATTGAAAGAGAAATAAAAGAAGAAACTTCTGCTTTATCATTAGTTAATGTACAAGGCAATATATTGAATACGGTTGTTACTAAGGAAAATGATTTATTTATTTCCTATGATAATTGGGAAGAATCAGCTAATACTATAAAAATTGATACGGCAAAATATTACAGTGAAGACACAGTACAATTTCTAGAATATAAAACTATATCTTTGATATTTACGGAAACCAATATTTATGTTTATAGTTATGAGCTGGATGCTCATTCACAATTATATTGCAATATTCCGATAGGAAAAAATCAAAAACTAAATATAACGTCTTTGCCAATTCCGGCAGTGGCTGGGTGGTCAATGGTAGTTATTGATGACTTGCAAGTACTTTGTTCTACTGATGAAGCTGAAAAGATCATGGAGCTGTATAGAAAACATAATGCTGATATTTATTTAGAAGAGGAAATGTTGCAACAAAAAAATATAAATGAACTTTCGGGAATAGAATTTGAAAGAGTATGTCAGCAGTTAGTTGAAAAAATGGGATTTGAAACAGAAACCACAAAAGCAAGCGGTGATGGTGGTATTGATTTGATTGCGTATAATCATCAGCCTTTGCTATCTGGAAAATATATTATTCAATGTAAACGCTATTCTGGTAGCGTTGGAGAACCGATTATCAGAGATTTGTATGGTGTAATTACTTCTGAAAGAGCAAATAAAGGCATTCTTATGACAACGGGACATTTTACAAAAAGTGCTATTGCTTTTGCAAATGGAAAACCTATTGAATTGATTGATGGTGTAGATATGCAGAATTTACTTAATAAGTATGGATTATTTACATCAAGGTGTTGCGATTATTATTGTAGTAATTATGATGAGAACCAAGAGTTTTTTGAAAAAACATGGTTAGAATATAGAAATGCGTATTATTTATTTGATACATGTCTTATAGAATTAGGCGAAACATCAACATATTGGCAAAAATACAGAGAGAGGCATGATGATGTCGTATTTGCATTTAAAGTGTATGAGGCCTTTATGATGTCATTAAGTATAAGAGATGAAATGCAGTTTGAAATATTCTGTAAAATATTGGATGTAGAGAATGTCGTAAGTGGTATTGCTAATAGACAGCAATATTTCAATCAATTGATTACTAATGAAGGAGGGCTACGTGAAGTAATGCGAGAAGCTGTACTTCCTTATGATAATAGTTCGGTAGGAATTTTTTGGAATACAATAGCAACGGTGTCGAATGAGATGCATGAATATACATATTTTTCAAAGCTATTGGAATATCATGTGGAATATGTTACAAAATTAGGTATAGCATTACAGTATTTTATGGAAAGAGAAGATAGAATTGATAATCTTAGAGAGATTACTGTTGATTATTATAAGGAAACACAGAAAATTATGAAAGCGTATATATTTAGTAAAAAGGAAGGATTGCTATAGGATGCTCTTTTAAATAATTGTTTTATAACAGCAAATTTCTTGTGATTGTTGTGGGCTGTTGATATCGGAACAAGATGAATTAGTTTAACAATAAACTTTAAACAATTAAAGATAGAAATTCTAATTAGGAATATTTTAAAGAAAAGTAGGATGAAATTGCTATTTTAAGAACTGGTTGTAGAAAAAATGATGAATTTCTGTTGTCAAAGTGGTATGATTAAAACGGAATAGAAAACAGCATACACAAAAAGGTGAATTTATGGCAAAGTTAAAAAAGAATCATTTTTATTACGGAGCAATATTAGATGCATTATGTCAATACAATCCAGATGCATCACCTGTTTTGATGTCGCATGAAGAAGAACCAAGACAAGTTTATAGGGTAATGACTAATACATCACAGGAATGTATATTGTTTTTCAAATATGCATCACCGAAAATAAATGGAAAGAATGAAGATGATATTAGTTATCTGTTTACGTTTTCCAATGATGACAAGCAGAAATTAAAAGCATATAATGAAAAGTATAATTATCCTATATTTTTATATTTGCTGTGTAAACAACCTGATTTAAAAGATAGTGAAATAATTGTCCTTAAATATACTGAGTATCAGAATGTAGAGGAAAATCGTGCAATCACTATCAGGATTCAGAAAAATAAAAACTATATTTTGCTGTTTAAAAAAGGAAGTAAATCTCCCGATAATGCATATCAAATACAACGCAATAGGATAGAGAAAACATTTGATGAATTGATGGTTGATGTTATGAAAGAATCTTCATATCATACAAATAAGAAAACAGTAGATAATTCTCAAATGGATTCTTTGATTGCGACAAATACAGAAATATATAAAGATAATTTGAATTGCCCTTTTTGTGAAAATCCTTTAGAAGATTTAATTATACATAATGGCGAAAATGATATGGTATCAAGATTATGTCCTGTTTGTAAACGAAGGTTCGTTAATAAACATCAATATAAGGTAATTCGTAAATATTGCGGTGCTAATAAAATAATTCCAGAGTTGTATATTATGGATTATCCAGAACGAAAGAGTTAAAAAGTAAGTGTGTCAAAAACGATTGTTTTTGGCACATTTTTCTATACGTCCAAAAACATAGCATTTTAACCCTAAAAATATTTCATAAAACGTGTCAAAATCTATTTACAAATTGACACGTTTTTGATACAATATATTTAAATCAAAGTAAAGGAGATGGATGTTATGTTAGTAGGATATGCAAGAGTTTCAACAGATGGACAGAATTTGGATAGACAGATAGATGCTTTAAAAGCAGTTGGTGTAGATAGTCGTGTTTTGTATCAGGAAAAAATTACAGGAACAAAGAAGGATAGACCAGAATTACAACGAATGTTAAATGAATTAAATGAAGGTGATGTTGTTATTATTACTGATCTTACACGTATTTCAAGAAGTACAAAGGATTTGTTGGATATAGTGGAAAAGATTAAAAATAAAGGTGCTTCGATAAGAAGTCTGAAAGATACATGGTTAGATACTACGAGCAAAAATCCTTATAATGATTTTCTACTAACTGTAATGAGTGGTCTAAGCCAGTTAGAAAGAGATTTAATAAGCCAAAGAACGAAAGAAGGTCTTGTGAGTGCCAAAGCAAGAGGTAGGAATGGGGGCAGACCATCAAAGCAAAATGCAAAGGGGGATGTTGTAAAGGCATTAGCTGATAGTGGTATGAAGATTGTAGATATTGTAAAAGAAACTGGTTTATCGAGAAGTACAGTGAATCGAATTTTAAGAGATAACAAATAAAAATATTGAAAAATTGCAAGGTTGAAAGATACCTTGCTTTTTTATGCCCAAAATTAAAAAATTTATTTTAATCAAATTTCACATCAAATTGCATATGTGCGAAAAACGCAAAAAGTTGTGAATCAAAAAGAGAAGTAATACCTGAACGAACCACTACAACTACCAAAATGCGAAAAAATGAAAAGGAGTACAAAAATATGAACAAGAACAAATTAATTGCATATGGTAGAGGTATTACAAATTCTGGTATTCATACTGGAAATGGAACAACAAGTCATGTAGAGGATTTTGATAAGGCAAATAAAAGCAATTTGATTGAATCTTATATTGATCGGAAAGATAAAAATGAAATTTATATGCGTATCAATCCCAACAAAAATTTTGATGGATATGTAGTAGATTCCTATTCACAATTCAAAGAAGTGGTACAAGATTTATTTGATGAAATTGGTGTGAAGGATTTTAAGTGGAAACGAATTGACTTGAGTTTTAATACAATGGATTGCCACTACTATGAAAATTACACCAAATTAAATCGTTTACTGATTGCATGTATTGCTGATTCTGTGAATGATTACAACACCCATGATACGAAGAATTTTTGGAATGGAAAGACAAAGAGCCTTGTAACTAAAAATGGGTATAGAGAAGCAGAATTTTACGACAAAAACGATGAAAGCAATGGTAAAAGTCCTTATTTTAGCAGATTGGAATTAAGAAGCAAGCGTATTAGTGAGAGCATCGAACATGAATTTTTGGATTTGTGGTTTGAAAGATTGAATAAAGCTGCTAAGCATTTTGAAAAAGTGCAACATAGATTCAATCGGAATATGGCACAACTTTATCTGGAAGATTTGGCAAAGAAGAAAAGGGATAGAGAGTTTTTGAGTATCAACAGTTTCTTGATGACAAGGAAAGATTATATTTTTACGAGCAATCAAATGAAAGAATTGTTGATGATGATTGGTTTGTCGGAAGAAAAAGCTATAAATAAGACCTATAACTTTAAAAAATATCATACAATCGAATATTTCAAAAAAGAAGATTTGGATTATATCATTGCGGATATTAAAGAAAAGATTATTGATTATTTTTCAAAGTAAGAATAGGAAATGGTCAAAAGTTACTAATGTTAAGATGATTAGAAATGTTAAAAAGCATTGGAAATTAAGGCTATATTGATATTTTTCGATTTAGTCAATTACCTAATATATATGTAAATATTTATTAGGAAGTAGTTGTGAGTGGTTTCGTTCAAAAAATCATTACAACGAAAGGATAAGTGCAATGGCACTGATAAAAATAATAAATATTGCTTTTTCATTGGTGTTAATTGCATTGGTGAAAAAGATGGTAAATTATAAAATTTTAAGTAATAGGGAAAAACATAATAGATTTAGTAACATGAAGTCCAGATGTGGTAAGGCATATCAAAAAAAGAATCCACGTTACAAAGGAGCTTTTATTTGGGAAGGATGGTTGAAGTATAAGACCAAAACATTCTTCGTATGGCTTGATAACAATTATTATGAAGTCGATGGAGAGCAGATGGATGTTGATAAGGATATTTTACAATATGGCAATAAGCAATATCATCCAGATTTATGTTTAGTAGTACCACATAGTATAAATGTCTTTTTTGAAAATATCGAAGTTGGTAAGACTAATATTACATACAATTCAAAAACAGGAAAGTATGTTGTAAAGATTACCGATGGTAAAAAGAATATTGGTGCTACTGATATTGATTCCTACAATGAAGCGTTAGATATTTATTGCGATATTAAGCAAGGGATTCTTGTAAATAAGGCAAAAGCATTAAAGGACAAGATACCAGAAAAAGTTTATATGGCATTGATGAATACGGATGTGAAAGCCATTAATTGCAAATATTATCTTGCTGATGAAAGCGAGGTGTAGTTGCTATGGCAAAAGAGATTATTGTACCTATTTGGGAAAAATATTCGCTTTCAGTAGAAGAAGCAGCTGCATATTTCCGGATCGGTGAGAACAGTATAAGAGATATTATCAAAGAAAATCCAGATGCGGATTTTTGGTTTTGGAACGGAAATAGAAAACAGATTAAAAGAAGGTTATTTGAGAAGTATATGGATTCATTACAAGCAATTTAAAAATTTGTAGATATGGAGCGTGATATGGTATGATGAACACATACTATATCATGGCTCTTTTCGGAAAGGAGATTTTATCATGTCTGAAAAGAGAAGAGATAGCAAAAATAGAATTTTGCAAAATGGAGAGAGCCAGAGAAAAGATGGAAAGTATGAATTTAAGTATGTTGATGTAAATGGTACACGTAGAAGTGCGTATAGTTGGAAACTGGTTGCTACCGATAAAGTACCAGAAGGAAAACGATGTGAATTAAGTCTTAGAGAAATGGAAAAGCAGATAAGACGGGATTTGGAAGATGGAATTAGTACACATACTGCTAATAGCATTACATTAAATGAATTATTTGATACATATATGTCCACAAAGGAATTAAAGCAGTCTACAAGGACAAATTATATGTATATGTACAAAAATTATGTAAGTAATGTTATAGGCAAAAAACGGATCGGGAGTATCAAATATAGCGATATAAAGAAGTTCTACAATAGTTTGATACTTGAAAAGAAGTTTAAGCCTAACAGTATGGAGATAATCAATACTATTCTACATCCTGTGTTTACAATGGCTGTTAGGGATGGGTATATTCGCACAAATCCTTCAGATGGTGTAATGGCTGAAATGAAAAAGAGCCATAATTGGGAGAAACCAAAGCGTCATGCACTAACAGAAGAACAACAAGCAAAATTTATTGATTTTGTGGCAAATTCAGATACTTATAGTCATTGGCTACCATTAATGACCGTATTTCTTGGTACTGGTTGTAGAGTGGGTGAAATTATTGGCTTGACTTGGGATGATTGTGATTTTGCAGAAGGTATCATATCAATTAACCATAATTTGATATACCGGCAGCAGGACAATGGAAAATGTGAGATGCACATTACAACACCTAAGACTGAATCAGGAAAGAGAATTGTACCCATGTTTGAAGCTGTACGCAAGGCGTTATTGCAAGAGAAAAAGCAGCAGATGAAACAGGGATTCAATTCAACGATTATAGACGGATATTCGGGCTTTATTTTTACAAATAGGTGCGGGTATGTACATAACCCACAAACGATAAATAGAGCCATTAAACGTATTTATATGGCTTGTAATGAGCAGGAAAAGATACAAGCCAAGAAAGAACACCGTCAACCGATTTTGATACCACATTTTAGCGTACATAATCTCAGGCATACATTTTGTACAAGGTTTTGTGAAAATGAAACGGATTTGAAAATCATTCAAGAGATTATGGGACATAGTGATATTTCTACTACCATGAATATTTACAATGAAGCCACAAAGGAACGTAAGCAGGAATCGTTTGCCAGGTTGGAAGGTAAAATTAAAATCTGTTAGAGGTTTTACGACAACTTTTACGACATTTTACGACAGAGATATAAAAACTTATAAGGAGATATGTGAAATACAGATGGCTAATAGTCTTGCATTTGTGGGGATATGAGAAGATATAAGAACTTATTTAAGGGCGAAAATCCTAATCCCGACGATGAAGAGCTTGGATAAATAAATCCAGTGTTTTCAAGGGTTTCAGAGAGTGGGAACTGAAATTTACGACCAATTTACGACCAAATAAAGAGAACACGTTCATAAAGTATTCAAATTGTAAATAAAAATGCGACAGAGGATAGTGTAAATCTTTTGCCGCATTTTTCAATTATCGTTTTTGTGGTGGTGTGGTGTCATTTGTTAAACCGCCGATATAGTCCAATGATACATCATAGAACTTGGAAAGCGTAATTGCTAATTCAAATGGCAGTTCTCGTTTTCCTGTTTCGTAGTTGTGGTAAACTGTTTTCTGCATATGGAGTAAATCAGCAAGTTTTCTGATAGACAAGTCTTTATCTTCTCTTAAATCTTTAAGCCTTGGATAATATCCCATTTTGCATATCACCTCATTGACGGTGTACAGCAAATGGTGTACAATTATGACGAATATCCAACATATGACGGACATAGCTACAATATGAGAAGAGGAAAGAAGCCACCTGTACAGAGCCTAAGACTTTTTGTTTTGAATTTCTATAAATTCTTCATTTGTTAATGGCTTATATGAATACATTTGACGAAAAATACTTACGACTATATAATTTAATCGCAAGTTAAGTCGTAAGCGAAATCGTAAGTAGTTGTGGAGGTAGTTTATGACGATTCCAATTACTATAGAAAAACTTTTAACAGAAAGTTTTTCAAGCAGTTGCAGAGAATGAAAAATCGGTGTTGGAGATATGACAAATGAATGAATATATGCAGTATTTAGTGGAACTAATCCCCGAAAAAGATAGTCTTAAGCTTGTAAAAAGTGAAGCAGAGAAATATTATAAGTCGCATTCTCTTGACGATTGTTTTAACATGGGGATTGAACTTTATCAGTCGGATAATTTTCAAATACAAGAAGTAGGTGTATTTCTTTTAGGATATTCTGCACATCACAATACTTCTGCACTGTCCTTTTTGAAAGATACTGTTAGCCAGCATGATAGCTGGAAGGTACAGGAAATTTTAGCTATGGCTTTTGATAATCATTGCAAAATTATTGGGTATGAAGCAGCCTTACCTTTAATTGAAGAATGGTTAAATAGTGATTGTGCTAATGTTCGCAGAGCTGTTTCAGAGGGATTAAGAGTATGGACAAGTCGTCCTTATTTTAAGGATAATCCTCACATAGCAATACGACTATTATCTGCTCATAGAGAAGATAATAGTGACTATGTGCGAAAATCGGTAGGAAATGCTTTGAGGGATATTAGCAAAAAATACCCTAAATTGATTTCAGAAGAACTAAATTCATGGGATTTATCATCTAAAGAAATCAAACAGGTATTTAAACTGGCCAGCAAATTTTTGAATTAAACTGAAATTAAATTCTTATTTATTGAATTGTATGCAAAAAGTCTTCGACCTCTTTATTGAATGCAATGTACCTTTTATTAGCAATAAAGTGATTACCTTTAATAATTGATAATTTTGCGTTAGGTATATTTTCTGCAATCTTTTTTGTATGGGATTCCTTGATCATGTCTCTGCTTCCGCAAATTACGAGCGTGGGAACTGTTATTTTTGATAATTCGTCTAGTTCGATATTCGGTTCATTGACCATTAGCCCAAGCATTTCCGCATTCTGTTTTGCATTAGGCGATTTTGAAGCAAATTGTTTTGCTATTTTGTATCCTATTTCGATTGGAATTTGTATTGTTCTTTTTACTCCCTTCGGATTCAGATTTCCTCCATTTAATATCAGTGCTTTTACTTTGCTTGGATATTTCATTGCAAATTTTATTGCAATATTTGCTCCGTCTGAAAAACCTAATATCACTGCATTTGGAATTTCAAGACTCGTCATAAAATCGTATAAGTCACAGGAAAACTGCTCAATAGTAAAAGGTTTAGTACCCCTTGGTGATTTGCCATGCCCCCGCGTATCTAAAGCAATCACCCGGTATCTGTCACTAAAATAATTTATTTGATTCTTGAAATAAGATCCATCCTCTCCGTTTCCATGTAAAAGAATAAACGGTTCATTATTTCCTTTTTCTTGATAATATAGAGATATATCCATTTGTACATCCTCACATAATCTATTTCATAGAATAATACTTTAGGTGTGGTAATAAACTACTTCCTGTTTGGCTTTCTTTTGATTTGCAGCAGTTTAATGAAATCATGAAACAAAGAAGTATCTACTGGCTCAAACATCATCCATTTCCCATCATGGTAAGTTTTAGTTTCGTCATATATTTCTTGAACGTCTTTTGAATAACTATCTCTATCTGTTTCGAATTTTAACCTTTCATCTTTCCCCAGGATAATCATAAAACCCACACAGTTTTCCCTTGCATACAATGCACACAGCGTTTTACCACCCCGACGATATTTATATTCATATTTCCATGCTTTACCGCCCTTATCCCACAAACGATCCATATCATATTTTTCATCAATTAAAACACATAACTTATTCCATACATCATATAGAGATTTTCCAACTAAAGCTGTCATTTCTTCTTCATTAGGTATTCTATCAAGCATATTAACCCTCCTGTATAACTTCCAATTTTGTTTTCTGACTAGCTTCTTTACAACACCATTTTCAGAAACTTTTTATCATTAAATTGTTCATTTGTAAGAAATTCTCCATTATAAAACAATGCATAAGTTGTACATGGACATGGCGCAGCCTGTGCTTGTTCCTTGGTTTCAATATGAATTGCTGTGAATGGAATATGATTATCCAAAGCAGTTTGTTCAACAATCGGCACATATTTGCCATTGAAAGGACACTGACTTGTGTAGTATAAAACATATCCATTTTCTTTAATATGCGGATGCTTTGCCGATTCTGTAAATTGTGGAACTGCTGCTTTTTCATCAAACGGGAAATACATTAGATTGATTCCAGCATCTGATACATCAGCAACTTTAAATCCTTTATGCAGTAAGTGCTTCGGATCAGACAAAAATGGTTTCTTTTTTGCAGAAGAAAGAATACAAAGCCCCGATTTTCCTTTTTCTTTAGAATCTTTTATGCATTCATTTAATAAATCATTTGAGTATCCATGTCCTTTAAATGAGCCTGATACCCAGAAACAGTCTATGTACATATAATTTTCCGCAATAATAGGAACCCACGCATTCTCTGCCGGAATATATTCAATAAAGCATTTTCCTCTCTCCGCACTTTTTAGAAAAACAAGCCCATCATCAAAACATTGCATCATCCAATCTTTTTTAGACGAAACCTGTATATCTTTGTTATTAGATATTGCACAACAAATATGTTCTTTGTTGATATTTTCTTTTGTCACTTTTATGTATTCCATTGTTATTATTTTCCTTCATAAATTCCGATTTGCTGTTATTAAAGACACTGGAATTATATCATATGCCAGACTGCTTCACAATGTCATATAATGCAAACGTTACATGGAAATGAAAAACCTGCTATGGTAGAAATCTGATTTTGTTGATATAATCAGAATATAGCTTGAGGGCTGGAAGGGATTTTGATTGAAAGGATATCCAAAAGAGTTCTCCATAGAAATAGCCTATAAAAATATAAACATAAATTATATATCTACACGAATTGCTTGGAGGCACTATGATAAGAAGATTTGACGAGAGAGATTTAGATGAAGTCATGTCAATATGGCTTACAGCAAACATAGAAGCTCATTCATTTATAGAAGCAGATTATTGGAGAGGTAATTTTGATTATGTCAAAGAAGCGATTTTGACAGCAGAAGTTTTTGTATCAGAAATAGAGGGACAAATCAATGGTTTTATTGGTATAATAGATAATTATATTGCAGGAATTTTCGTAAAAAGTTCTGAACGTACAAAAGGAATCGGCTCTGATTTGCTCAATACGGTTAAAAATGAAAAAGAAACATTGAGTTTGAAAGTTTATACAAAAAATGAGAATGCGGTTTCTTTCTATCGGAATGCTGGTTTCAAAATCGAAGCAAAAGACATGGATGAAGAAACTTCAGAAATGGAGTATATGATGACATGGAAAGAGGCTTTTTGAACATGCTCCTTCATTTGGAGAAGACAACAAAAATCGCATTCATCCGCTTAAGTTTGAACATTTTTCAGAACAGAATAATCTTTTATTATTTTTCCCAATGTATCAAATAAAGGAATAAATGAGGAGAAATCTATCTCTTCATAATGAGAAAGAATATATTTTGAAAAAATATCTTTATTATAAAATTGGGATTTGTCTTCTTTCCCGGTACGGTCAAACTTACGTCCTGATATTTCAGTATTAAGGACAGTTTCACTAAATAAATCTTCTATTTCACAGGATTGTTTTGAATGGGCAAGAGGCACAATCTGCATGTATAAGTTCCCGGCAAGCTGTAAATATAATTCTTTTTTTAATTCTTCTTTTGCCTGCTTTTTATCTTTTATATCAGTTTTAATTGTCCCCATAAACTTTTTGACAGGCTTGTCATTTTTATCTTCCAATTCATTGTCAAAAAGTAAAATTACAGGCTGCTGCATTTTAATATCATATTTTTCCTGAAAGTGTTTGTAATAATTTACGTGTGTTTTGCCTGAACCTGTGTACATATTATATATATTCTGCATTGTATCTGCACCGTCTAGATTAAAATCGAAAAAGTAGCTTAATTTGCTGCTTCTGTGCAAAAATGTCAGGTTGTATATCCACTGGTTATCCTTTTTCTCAACCAGATCAGGATATTGCAGATACATTTTCCGCAGTGCACTTTTCAGGTATAAAATATCCGTTTTTCCTTCGGTTACAATTAAGGGCTTGGAGTTTATGCAAAAATTTTTATAAAATAAAAATTCCTGATATTTTTTTTCACGATGGCTTAAGGAAGTGACAGAATGCTTTGCGCCATCATGCATGTTATTATATTTTTCTATCTGGTCGATAAAGGAAAACCTTCCTTCTAACTGCTGAATGCTTCCGTCTTTTCCATTAATTGTAAAGGAACCGTTTGCATACAAGCTGTGTGCCATTGCATGTGTGTTTTTGTAATATTCCCGCTTAAGGTTAATTTTATTGTTGACGATCAGTCCAGTAACTTCCTGACGACTGTTATGGTAAAGAATGCGTGTCTTTTCTTCATTAATCTGAAACCCTGCTTGAAAAATTTCTTTGGACAAATCTTTATAAAAGGCATCATAATGTTCCGGAAAATGCTTGTCATTAGTGGAAAAAGTCATATCATCTGCATAGCGGGTATAGTTTAACTTATAACGCTTGGCAATCTGCAGCAGGTGCATGTCCATAATGTTGCAGATCATATTTGTAATAACAGGGGAAGTAGGGGCACCTTGGGGCAGAACACCTTTATAGCATGTTAACTGGGCAATGACGGTAGCAACCTCTTCTGTTAATTCCCAAAAGAAATTTTTGATGAAAAAACCTCTTACCCGCCCGAAATGGAAGGAGTCAAAAAAGTTCTTCAAATCTATATTTACAATATAGCGTTTCCCGACATGTCGCTTAGAATTGGTGATAATACTTTTATCTTTTTGGAATGCATGGGAAATATTAGTTTGAATTTGATTTTCCTCCCAGATTTTTGCCTGATAGTTCCATAAAGCATTTGCCAGCTTTCTTTGAATCTGTTTTAAATCATCATTGGGAGCGTTGATAATTCTTTCCCCGCCACACTTTTTAGGAATCGAAAAAGTCGAGTACAGAGTATCGACTTTTTGAATGTAAAGTATATAAGTCAATTTTCCGCGTTTAATTCCAAGGAAGTCGGCGAGATCGTTTCTTGTACATACATCCTCAAAGTTCATGAACTTATCCTCCGTAAAAGCGTGTGGCTACTCCTTATGCTGATTATAAGCTACATCTTAACAGATTAAGGATAATTAATATACCGGGTGCAGATGTCCCTGACATTTTTGTCAAAGCCTGCGATGCACAGGCCAACAATCTAGCCACACGCTTTCTTTATTATACTGGTATTTGCACGAAAAAACAATGCTGGAAAATCCAATAAAAAAAGTATAGAATAATTTTATAACAATATAAATATTTTACTTTGAGGGAGGAATTTCATATGCAGTACAAGTTGATCGGTAATACCATGCCGGCGGTAGAAGTGACTTTTGATGCGCCTGGGGAAGCCATGTACACCCAGTCAGGAGGGATGGCCTGGATGACAGAGGGAATCCTTATGGATTCCAACATGAAAGGCGGTCTGGGTAAGAGCATTGGCAGAATGTTTTCGGGAGAATCTTTGTTTATGGCAACCTATAAGGCAGAGCGTGCAGGAGGCATGGTGGCTTTTGCATCTACAGTGCCGGGAGAAATCCTTCCTGTTGATGTTGGGGCAAGCGGCGGCCTGATCTGCCAGAAAGGGGCATTCCTTTGCGCAGAAGAGACGGTAAATTTAAATGTAGCTTTTACGAAAAAGTTTTCCGCCGGATTGTTTGGCGGTGAGGGGTTTATTCTGCAGGATATTAATGGAAGCGGAATGGTATTTTTGGAGATCGATGGAGATAAGGTGGAAAAGAATCTGGCACCTGGGGAAGTCATAAAAGTCGATACAGGAAATGTAGTGGGATTTGAAAAGACGGTAAAATATGAAATAGAGACGGTAAAAGGGTTGAAAAATATCTTTTTGGGCGGCGAAGGATTGTTTTTAACAAAACTCACAGGACCGGGCAGGGTAATACTCCAGACACAGAATTTCAATGAGTTTGCAGGGCGGATTGTGGGAATGATGCCGTCAAGATAAAAATAAAATCAAAGCATTTAAAAAGCATTTACAGGTTGCTATTCTTTTGATTCACATTTTTGCGCAGGTAATTTCCAAGGCTTGTAATACACAAAAGTGTACCTAAAAGAAATCCGCCGGGAATTAAAATAATCCACCAGGAGTTTGTCAAAAGTGCCTTTTCGGACAAAGAAAGCATACTGCCCCAGGAAATTACTTCAATGGGCAGCCCGATTCCCATGAAACTTAAAGTGGATTCTGCAACAATGGCATTGCGGACGTTCATAATTACCATAAACATAATGGAGGATACAAAGTTGGGTGTCAGATGTTTCCATAAAATGTGAAAAAAACTGCCGCCCATGCATTTTGAGGCAATCACATATTCACTGCTGCGAAGCTGCCGCACCTCTATGCGTACTACTTTTGCAATGCTCATCCAACTGGTAATGCCGATGACAAAGGAAATACTTAGTACATTTGCTTTGCCTAAAATTGCCTGAATGAGTAAGACCATCAAAAGATTTGGTACACTGAGCAGTATTTCAGTAAGACGCATCAAAAAGGTGTCTGCCCATTCGGGGGCACTGCCGCTGAATGCACCAAATAAAATTGCAATAAAGGTAGAAATTATGGTTGAGACAATTCCGATCAATAGGGAAATTCTTCCTCCGGACCAGATCATGGAAAAGATATCACGCCCCATAGTATCTGTGCCAAAAAGAAATTCCCTGTTTGGAGGAAGATTAAAATTGTTCAAATCCATGTAAGTGGGATCTTTCGTTGTAATCAAATTACAGGCTAAGCAGCCTGCGGCAATAAGAAAAAGTAGAACAGCAGATAAAACAGGTTTTCCCTGATGCCATTTTCTTTTTTGCACAGGCTCATGAAGGGGAACCTGCTTTATGCCTACAATGTCAAAAGATGCTTTCATATTTATATTTATACCCATCTGCGCGTTACGACGCGCGTACAAACAACGGATGCCAGGCTTTGCAGCCATCCTTATGTTGATCAATAAGTTGAATACGCATTTTTATTCAACCTTATACTCATATATCACTATCACCAGACTTAACGCGGGGATCAATCTTTTCATTAATTGCCTGTGCAATCATATTACATAAAATCACCAAAACGCCGGATAGGATGCATAACAACATTACGAGATTATAGTCTTTATATCTGGCGCTTTCATAAGAAAGAGTACCAATTCCGGGATAGGAAAAAACAGTTTCCACAATATAGGTTCCGCCTAAGATATGGGGAACTGAAATCGCCATAAGACCAAAATAAGAAGGAAGAATATTGCGCAGGCAGTGTTTATACATGACACTGCTTTTTTTTAGCCCCTTGGACTTGGCCAGAAGAACATAATCCGCTCTTACCTCTTCAAGCAGCTTATTGCGTATCATGTAAGCGTAATACCATAGATGTGATGTCACTACGATAGTAAGCGGCAGGATCAGATGTAAAATCCGCTCTCCTATATCGTTTGCTTTTCCTATGGCGTAAGCGCCGCTGCTGGGCAGCCATTTCAGGTTTACGGCAAAGATCAAAATCAAAACCAAAGACAGCCAGAATTCCGGAATACAACTGGAAATTGTCCCTATTTTACAGATGATTTGGTCCACCAGTTTATCTTCTTTCCAGGCACAGAGTATGCCAAGGAAGAGGGCAAGCAGGAAAATCAAAAGAAAGCCTGTGCCGCCTAAAAGCAGGGTGTTGCCAATACGCCCTTTGATCACCTCAGTTACATTCATTTTATATTTATAGGAAATGCCAAAATCTCCATGCAAAGCATTTCCAAGCCAGCGGACATATTGGACATAAACAGGATCATTTAATCCCAGCTTATTCTCTGCCTGTATCCGCTCAGCAGAACTCATTTTTTCAACCCGGTCCCCATAATAGGACACCAGTGGATCGCCAGGGGCCAGACGGGAAATATAAAATACAACTACTGATAGAAGAAATACACTAAATAGAAAGACAAATATTTTTTTCACAAGGTAAAGGGGCAGGTTTTGTTTGGTCAATATACTGTCCTCCTTTCTTTTTGGGGATCAGGAATGGGAATAGCGGACAAAAGAGCTTTTGTGTAAGGGTGCTGGGGATTTTCAAATAATTCTTTTACAGGCGCTTCTTCCACCAGCTTTCCATGATACATTACGCCTACCCGGTCACACAAAAACTCAACCATTGCAAGATCGTGAGAAATAAACAGAAAAGAAAATCCATGTTCTTTCTGAAGGTGTTTAAATAGATTGATGATCTGTGCCTGGATGGATACGTCCAATGATGCCACAGGTTCATCTGCAACAAGCAGCTTTGGCTCCATAGATAATGCTCTGGCAATTGCAACGCGCTGCCTCTGGCCGCCAGAAAGCTCGGTTGGATATTGCTCCAGATAATCTTTATCCAATCCCACATAATGCATTTGAAATTCTGCCTCTTTTCGGTAGGTGCCTCTGGGGGGTGTGATATGCTGAATTTTCATTGGCTCTGCAATAATATCACCTACCTTCATCCGGCCGTTTAGGCTGGAGGCAGAATCTTGAAAAATTAGTGCTCGCTCCCTTTGCAGCATTTTTTTATTTTCCCGAAAAGCTTTTTTGTCGCAGGTATCGATGCCTTTGTACAAAATTCTGCCGCTTTGAGGAGAATAAATGTTCATAATGCAGCGGGCGATGGTTGATTTGCCGGAACCGGATTCGCCCACCAGTCCGAAAATTTCTCCCTGACAGATCTGGAAGGAAACGTCATCTACTGCTTTAATGGAAGATTTTTTACTGATGGGAAAGGTATGGCATAGGTGCTGCACATCTAATAAAACTTCTTTCGTTCCCTTTGCAGCTTTGCTCTTCATAGTTTCTTCAGCTTTCGGGCTGGCAGGAGCGTCTGGAAGTCTTATGACAGGCACATTGATTTTCGGGGCACGTTCATCTAAAAGCCATGTGGCCGCATAATGGGTATCGGTAATGGGGAACATGGGAGGGGCTTGTTCATAATCAATTGCAAGGGCATATTCATTGCGGCAGGCGAAAGCATCGCCTTTTGGCGGAGAAATAAGATTAGGCGGCATACCGGGAATGGTGCGCAGTTCATCCCGCCCTTTGGAAAAGGCCGGGAGCGCCTGCATAAGCCCCCAGGTGTAAGGATGCCTGGGGCCATAAAAAATTTCTTCAGTTGTGCCGATTTCCACAATTTTTCCGGCATACATGACTGCGATCCGGTCAGCGGCTTTTGCGGCAACGCCCAGGTCATGAGTTACAAAAACAGCGGCGGTTCCCAGTGTTTTTTGTATTTTGCGAAGCAGATCTAAAATTTGCGCCTGAATGGTTACATCCAGCGAGGTAGTAGGTTCATCTGCAAACAAAATCTGAGGGTTTCCGGCAAGGGCAATGGCCATAACACTGCGCTGTCTCATACCACCGGAAAAGTGATAAGGATATAGTTTTTTACGCTCTTTTGGATGGTCGATTCCCACCAGCGTCATTAGTTCTATTACCCGCTGGTCCAAGTCTTTTTTGGATATTTTGGGTTGATGTACTTTTACTGCTTCGGCAATTTGTGAGCCAATGGTCATGGCAGGGTTTAAAGAGGTCATAGGATCTTGAAAGATCATGGAAAACAGCTTTCCGCGCAGTTTATGCATATCCCGTTCTTTATAGCTGGTAATATCCACGCCATTTACGAAAATACTGCCGGTTTTGATCTTAGCGGAAGAGCATAAAAGCCTCATAATGCCTTTGCACATAACGCTTTTTCCACAGCCGGATTCTCCCACAACAGCCAGTACTTCGCCGGGCTGCAAGGAAAAGCTGACATCCCTTACCGCCTGTATTTCCCCTTTGGGGGTAAAAAAACTGATTGATAGGTTTTTGATTTCCAGTAAAGCTGACATGTTTTCTCCATTCTAATCCCCATGCATATCGCAAGCAAGCATATTTATAGAAACTGAGGGCTGTATTCCCCCTTTATATTCAATCTGTAATAGTCCACTCAGCAACATTCCAGAAAATACCTACGCCATGATGTCCCATTACAGTGTCAGGGGATATGCCCTGAATGGAAGAGCTGGCAACATAGTTGGCATCCACATAGCAGATAAATGCAAAAGCAGGATCCTTTGCCAGTTCTACTTGGAAGTTATCATATGCTTTAGCGCGTACTGCCGGATCATCAGATTGTCTTGCCTCGGTCAGGTACTGATCCACCAGAGGGTTGGAATAGCCGCTGTAATTGGCGCCTTTGCCGGTTCCAAACACCTTATAGGTATGGTCGTCTGCGTCAAAGGGGCTGCCCCAGCCGATGAGATAAGCCATTTGTCCGCCCCAGTCTACCTGTGCCGGGATATCCACACTACAGTCAATGCCCGCTTGGCGGAGCTGCTGTGAAGCTGCCAGTGCAATATCAATACGTACCTGATCTCCAGCGCCTACGCTGATAACAAAACCGATCACTTCGCCGCGTCTTTCATAAAATCCGTCAGAATTCATTGTGCAGCCTGCAGCTTCGAGAATTTCCTTTGCTTTTTCAGGGTTGTAATCATAATGCTCTACAGCTTCATTGTTGTAGATATTATGCTGCAGCGGGCCATAGGCAGGAATGCCCTGTCCAAGCAAAACTGCATCAATAATTGATTCCCGGTCAATGGCATAGCAGATGGCAGGAATAATATCCTTATTTTCAGTCCAGTATTCATTTTGGAAGTTGAAAAGGATACCCCGATAATCCGAAGTTTTCATATCGTAGCAGGTATACCCTTTTTTTTCGGAAAAGGTCTGTGCATCCTTAGGCGTAAGTAAGGCCAGATTCAGTTCTCCTGATTCCATCTGCATGGCTTTGGCGTTGTCGTCAGGAACAATTTTAAAAATAATTCTGTTTATGTTTGGCACCCCTTTAAAATAATCTTCATTTTTTACAAGAGTGATTGCCTGCCCAACGTCCCAGTTTTCCAGCTCATAAGGGCCTGTACCGATGGGATTGCGAAAATAATCGGATTCCTGCATATCCTCGCCGGAAAGTAAGTGTTCAGGAAGGATGGCCATAGTCATGTAATCAAGGAAAGCAACATTGGGGGCAGAGAGCCGGAAGGATATCGTATTTTCATCAATGACGGTAATTTCTTCCACATCTTCGTAATTGGGACTGTTTTCAGATCCGTTTTCAGGGTTCATAATTGCTTCAATGGTAAATTTCACATCATCTGCGGTGAAGGCTTCTCCATCATGCCATTTTACCCCTTCTTCCAAGTAAAAAGTATAAGTGCAGGAAGCTTCATCAAATTCCCAGCTTTTTGCAAGAGAGGGAATGACTTCGTTTTTGCCATTATGTGCAGTTAGACCATTAAAAATCAGAATATTAATCTCGCCATGCTCGTCCATAGCAGGATTAATTCTGGTGTAATCACTGCTGCCATAGATGAGAGTGTCAGAGGCATTTGTTTGTGAATCGGATGTACTGGCCAAAGCTTGCGGGCCAGAGGTATTGTTTGATGTAGATGATGCGCCGCAGGCAGATAGATTTAAGAGCATCAAAATTACCAGCAGCAAAGAAAGTGTTTTTTTCATAGAATAGATTCCTCCTGTAAGCTGAAATTTTCCTGTATGTAACAACGGATAAACCATCCTTTTGTGAAACAAAAAGCATACAATCCTGTTCGCATGGATTGTATGCCTTCATGAACATACATTATTAGGTGTATTGTACTACTTGATTATACAGGAACTTCGGCTCCCAAAAGAGGCTTCATGCCACTTAATAAATTCAACTATATCATAAAAAAGAAAAGCTGGCAAGTTTTAGATATATTTTTCAATTTCTTTTATAACACCCTCTATGAGTTTTGCCAGCGACAGATCGGGCACACCTACAATATAATTGTTACAATGGTTTACAGGAATTAAAATGCGTCTGGCATTGCTCTGTCCCACTGCGGCGGCCATTTTAGGAGTGATTTCCCCCATCAGGGAATCTGCGATTACAATTCCTATTGGGCCGACGATCAGATCTGCATTGCGGCAGCAGACGATAACGGAGTTTTCTCCGGTGGCGGCATTGTCAGCTCCGGCTTTTAGCATTGCAGATGTGGCAGTGCTGTTGGTGCCCACAGCCGTAACAGACTGCTCCGGAAAGCTTTTTTTCACAGCAGAAATAATCTGTCTGCCGATGCCTCCGCCTTGTGCGTCAATTACCAATAGATTCATTTCTTGTCCACCTTTCTTACGTAATGACTCATTATAGCACAGGATTATGGGCAAGTCTATTTTTACATAATCATATATCTAGCAGCTTGATTTTGATATTTTGTAAGACTGCAGGACAGATGCAAACTCTCTTGACATACCCCCGCATATTTATATAGAATGAATACACCAAAAGGCAGATTAGGAGGAAGGGCTATGTATTTTAAAAGTGTGATAGACCAGGACAGGAGTGCGGTAGTTATCTGTAATTTACAGCATGAGATCATTTATATGAATCCGGCAGCGGTTAAAAATTACGAAAAATGGGGCGGTGAAAAACTGGTAGGACAAAGTCTTCTAAACTGTCACAATGAAGAATCAGGAAAAAAGATCAGGCAGGTGGTGGACTGGTTTGCTGCATCTAGAGAACATAATATCTTATACACATCTCATAATGAAAAGCAAAATAAGGATGTTTATATGATTGCTCTTCGGGATGAAGGAAGGCTGATTGGTTATTATGAAAAACATGAGTACAGAAATCCCGAGACAATGAAGATGTATGATTTTAAAGAGGACTGAAATAAAAGAGGAGGGATTGTGCTTTATGGAGAAAGAAATGAAGTTTACCAGAGCATCAGAGGATGATAAGAATGAAATCCTGGCTTTATACCGGTCTTTGGCAGGAACAGAATTTTGTGCATGGACTGAAAATTATCCGGGAGAAACTGATATAGAAGGAGACTTATCCAGAGAGGGACTTTTTTGTCTTAAGAATGAAAGGGAAAAGATTGTGGGTGTGATTTCCATTGATCAGGACGAGAATGTTGAAAAGCTGTCCTGCTGGTCGGACAATCTACAGCCTTCAGCAGAATTATCAAGAGTTGGCGTCAGAGTTGAAAATCAAAATCAGGGGATTGCAGGTAAATTATTATGTTATGGCATGGAGGAGTTAAGGCAGTGGGGAAAGAGAAGCGTACATTTACTGGCATGTAAGACGAATAAAAAAGCTCTCCGCGTTTATGAAAAATTAAATTTTAATGTTGTGGGAGAGTGTGAAATGTATGGGGAAGAGTGGTGGTGCTTTGAAAAGGCTTTGTAAGGGCAATAAGACAAAATAATGAAAAAAGGAAGCAATATATATAAAAGAGATAAGGGGTTAGAGAGGGGCAGGGGCTTGACAAATAAGCCCTTTTTTTGATAATATAATAAAGATTATTGGAGGGGCGATGGTGGTTGAGCTGTGTCACACTATGGTCCTTTATTTTTCATATTGAAAAGAAGTAAATAGAAAGCAAGTAAATATGGCTTTTTATATAAAGGGTGCCCTGCACCGCAAGATATCCATATACACGGTTTTTGGATATGATGTGTTGCAAGACATCCGTTGTTTGGGAAGGAGACTTTAGCATGTTAAAGTATGTGGCAAAACGAATATTGCTTGCAATCGTTACCATATGGGCGGTTGGCACTCTTACGTTCTTTCTGATGAATATGGTTCCCGGCGGGCCATTCCTGTCAGAAAAAGCGATCAGTCCTCAGGCAACAGCAGCACTGGAGGCGAAATACGGACTGGATAAACCATTACTCCAGCGGTATTTTACATATATAACAGATGCACTGAAAGGAGATTTTGGGGACAGTCTAAAACAAAGAGGACGTACCGTTATGTCTATTATCAAGATGAAATTCCCGGTATCGGCCAGAGTAGGCGGCATTTCTGTTCTTGTCGCATTATGCTTAGGAATTCCCTTGGGATGTATTGCTGCTTTAAAGAGAGGAAAATTTCTTGATAGTCTGATCAGTGTAGTTTCCACCTGTGGGATTGCAGTTCCAAGCTTTGTGGTTTGTACCTTGCTAATGTATACGCTGGGGGTGAATCTAAAACTCCTTCCAACGATGGGGCTTACAAGCTGGAAGCATTATATCATGCCGGTGATTGCATTATCCTTTTATCCCACTGCTTACATTATGAGACTGATGCGTTCTTCTATGCTGGACGTGTTGGGGCAGGACTATATGCGTACTGCAAAGGCAAAAGGTGTGGCAGGATTTTGGATTTTGTTTAAACATGCAATGAGAAATGCGATCCTCCCAGTAGTCACCTATGTGGGCCCTATGCTGGCTTATACAGTGACAGGAAGCTTTGTTGTGGAAAAGATTTTTGTTATCCCTGGGCTTGGCGGAGAGTTTATCGGAGCCATTGGTGGACGTGACTATACATTGATTATGGGAACCACAATTTTCCTTGCAACTTTGATCATTATTATGAATGTGGTAGTTGACATTGTCTACAAGCTGGTAGATCCCCGAATTAATTTGAAGTAAGGAGCAGACTATGAAGCAGAATCCATTAAGTTTTCAGTTAAATCTAAAACCGGAGGACTTTCTTCCGGCTACTGAGGAAGAAAAGCAGAGTCAGATCATTATGCGCGAGAGCGTAGGTTTTTGGAAAGATGGAATGCGCCGTCTTGTGAAAAATAAAGTAGCTATGGCCAGTCTTGTGATCATTATTTTTGTTATGTTTATTTCCTTTATTGTTCCAATGTTTTATCCCTATAATTATAAGGAGCAGTTTAAAGGAGCAAACCACCTTGCACCGATGGAGTATTCCGCTGAGGAGCAGGCAAGAATTGACGCAGGAGAAAAGGTTTTTCCCCACATTTTTGGAACCGATAAAATGGGGCGTGATTATGCCATCCGCGTTATGATGGGAAGCCGCATTTCTCTGATCGTAGGTTTGGTTGCGACTGCAATTATTTTGGTGATCGGATCTATTTATGGTTCTGTGGCGGCATTTTTTGGCGGCTGGGTAGACTTGATTATGATGCGTATTGTAGATATCATTTATACCATACCGGATATCCTTTTGATCGTACTTTTATCCTTTGCATTGAAAGCACCCCTGGAAAACCTGAAAAGTGTACCGGGCTTTTCCTGGGTGGGCGTGGTAGGTGAGAACCTGATCAGTATTTTTATTGTATTTGCCCTTCTTTACTGGGTAGGTATGGCGCGTATGGTAAGAAGCCAGATCCTGACCTTAAAAGAAAGCGAATATGTAACAGCGGCAAGAGCACTGGGGGTTAAGAATGGAAAGATTATCAGAAAGCACCTTTTAACAAACTGCATCGGTACATTGATTGTAACCACCACATTGCAAATTCCTTCTTCTATCTTTACAGAAAGCTTTTTAAGTTTCCTCGGGATGGGAGTGGCAGTTCCTCTGCCTTCTTTAGGAAGCCTTGCAAGCGACGCTTTGAACGGTATCAATACTTATCCCTATCTGCTTTTTATTCCAGCAGCGTTGATCAGCCTTATTATTTTAAGCTTCAACCTGTTTGGGGACGGACTTCGGGATGCATTTGATCCAAAATTAAAACATTAGGAAAGGCGGTTTGGGAATATGTCAGATTATCTTGTTGATATAAAAAATGAGCGGCTTTCTTTTTTCACTCCGGCAGGAGAAGTAAAAGCACTTAATGATGTTTCCATTCATTTGAAGCAGGGAGAAGTGCTGGGAATCGTAGGAGAAAGCGGTTCCGGTAAATCCGTAACAGCGTACAGTCTGATGGGACTGACTGCCCATCCGGGAAAACTTCTTGGAGGAAGTCTTTATTTTAACGGTCATCAGATTGAACAGTTGTCAGAAAAAGAAATGCGCAAGATCAGAGGAAATGAGGTATCCATTATTTTTCAGGATCCCATGACCAGTTTAAATCCAGTTTACACCATAGGGAATCAGATTATGGAAGCAATTCTGCTTCATACCAATAAAACAAGAGCGCAGGCAAAGGAAAGGGCCAAGGAGCTGCTTGAGCTGGTAGGAATCAATGAACCGGAAAAGAGATTAAAGCAGCATCCTCATGAATTATCCGGCGGTATGCGCCAGAGAGTCATGATTGCTATTGCACTTGCCTGTGAACCTAAGCTTCTGATAGCGGATGAGCCCACTACAGCTCTTGATGTGACCATTCAGGCACAGATTCTTGAGCTGATGGTGGAACTGAAAAATAAGCTTGGCATGGCGATTATCATGATTACCCATGACCTTGGCGTGGTTGCCAGCATGTGTGAGAGAATCGCAGTTATGTATGCTGGAAGAATTGTGGAATATGGTACGGCCGAAGATATCTTTTATCATCCGAAGCACCAGTATACCAAAGGATTGATCCGATCCATTCCAAGGCTGGATACCAAAGATCATGAGAGACTGGTACCTATCGAGGGAACGCCGGTGGATATGCTGAATCCGCCTAAGGGATGTCCTTTTGCACCCAGGTGTGAAGAATGTATGAAGATTTGTTTAAGACAAATGCCTCCGGTGACCAATTTTGGAGAAGTGCATTACACCCAGTGCTGGCTGAACCAGAAAGAAGAATTTGAGACTTCATCTCATGAGAAAGGAGCCGCAGATGAGTGAGAAATTAGTTCAGGTAGAGCATTTACGCCAGTATTTTCCAGGCGGCGGTTTTGGAAAAAATAAAAAGTATATTCAGGCGGTAGATGATGTTTCCTTTACCATTGACAGAGGCGAGACTTTAGGGCTGGTGGGAGAGTCTGGCTGTGGAAAAACTACCACAGGACGTACACTGCTTCGGTTATATGAACCCACAGGCGGACGTTTTCTCTATAATGACGAAGTGATTTTTGATGTGGAGAAAAAGCAGTATGCCGATATGCTGCCTTTCAGGAAAAAGATGCAGATCGTATTTCAGGATCCTTACGCAAGTCTTGATCCGCGTATGACCATCGGCGATATTATAGGAGAGGCCATTGATGTTCATAAGATGGCTTCCAGTAAGAAAGAAAGATATGATATTATCATTGAAATGTTAAGCCATGTAGGTCTTAACTCTGAACATGCTAACCGTTATCCCCATGAGTTTTCCGGTGGGCAGAGACAGCGTGTTGGAATTGCAAGAGCGCTTGCAGTAAGGCCGGAATTCATTGTCTGTGATGAGCCCATCTCAGCGTTGGATGTATCTATTCAGGCACAGGTCATTAACATGTTTGAAGATTTGCAGGCGGAGATGGGGCTTACCTATTTGTTTATTGCCCATGATCTTTCTGCGGTGAAGCATATATCAAATCGGATTGGGGTTATGTATTTAGGAAGAATGGTAGAACTTGCAGACAGTTACGAGTTGATCACCAGGCCCCTTCATCCATATACCAAGAGTCTGATTTCAGCAATTCCCGTTGCAGATCCTAAGAAGGCAAAAGAAAGCCAGCGTATTGTGCTGGGAGGAGACGTTCCAAGTCCCTTAAATCCTCCTTCAGGATGCCGTTTTAGAACCAGATGCCCTTATGCAGATGAAAGGTGCGCCGCCGAGACGCCAGAGTGGAAAGAATTGGAAAAGGGACACTTTGCAGCCTGCCATCATATTGACAAGTGCAATTAAATGTGGTAAACCGATATAGACGCTTAAAAAGAGTCTGTATTGTTTTATAAAAAAAAATTTTCAAGAGGAGGACGAATTATGAAAAAGAGAGTACTTGCACTCTTGCTGACAGCAACCATGATTCTTGGCCTTACAGCCTGCGGCGGAAAAGACACACCGGCAGCAGACGGGGGGGCAGATAGTGCACAAACTACTACAGAGTCTGGCACAGATAATGAAGATGCTGCCAGCACAGAAACATCAGACGGTGAGAAAATTCTTTCCGTTCAGGTAGGACCTGATCCCGAGACCATTGATCCTGCATTAAATTCAGCAGTAGATGGCGGTAACATGTTATTGCACTCATTTGAATGTCTTTTAGCAGTAGATGAGGACGGACAGTTGATTCCCGGACAGGCAGAAAGCTGGGAGACAAGTGAAGACGGTCTTACATGGACCTTCCATTTAAGAGATGGATTAAAGTGGTCTGACAGTTCTGATTTGACAGCAAAGGATTTCGAGTATAGCTGGAAGAGAGTTTGTGATCCTATGGTAGCAGCTCCTTATGCAGAAACCGTACTTGGAATGGTAGCTGGTTTTGATGAAGCGATTACAGGTGATTTGGATGCACTTCAGGTAGTTGCACAGGATGACAAGACACTGGTTGTTACCTTGAAAAATCCTTGCTCTTACTTTGGAAGCCTTGCAGCATTTGCTACCTTAAGCCCTGTTCAGCAGGCAACTGTTGAAGCAAATGGGGACGCATGGGCAACAGCAGCAGAAACTTATATTTCTAACGGACCTTTCTATATTTCAGAGTGGGTACCCGGTTCTCATATCCTTATGAGCAAGAACCCTAACTACTGGAATGCAGATGCAATCAAATTAGATGGTATTAAATGGCATCTGATCGAGGATGACAATGCATCCTTAAGTGCATACCAGACAGGTGAAGTTCTGATGATCAAGAGTGTTCCGGCAGAAGAAATTCCTTCTTTAAGAGAAAATAGCGATTTCTATGTAGATCCTATTATCGGAACCTATTACTTAAGCCTTAATACTGCAAGAGCGCCTTTTGATGATGCAAGAGTCCGTAAGGCATTAAGCCTTGCAATCGACCGTGATTATGTGGCAAATACCCTGATGCAGGGTACTTATTCACCTGCATATAACTTTATGGGGCCCGGCTGGGTTGACACAGACGGAAGTCAGTTTATTGATAACGCAAACGGCGGCCAGACATATATTTCAGAAGATTATGAAGCAAACCTTGAAGAGGCAAAGCAGCTCTTAGCAGATGCAGGCTATCCGGATGGAGCAGGTTTCCCTTCTATCGTTTACTCAACCAATGACCAGGCTTATCACAAGGTAGTTGCTGAATACCTGCAGGAAGCATGGGCACAGCTTGGTATTGACTGCAAGGTAGATATTGTTGAATGGGCAAGCTTCACACCTATGAGACGTAACGGTGATTATGATTCATCCCGTAACGGATGGGTAGGAGATTACAGTGATCCTTCCAATATGCTGGATCTGCTTTACTCCACCAATGGCAACAATGATGGTAAGTTCAATAATGCTGAATATGATGCAGCTATGGAACTTTCCAGAACGACACTGGATGCAGCAGAGCGTTCACAGGCACTTCATACAGCAGAAGATATTCTGATGGAAGAAACCGCATGCGTTCCTGTAGCTTATTACAATGACTTCTGGTTACAGAGTGATAAGATCACAGGCTCTTGGCATTCACCTTATGGATACTGGTACTTTATGTACGCAGATATTGCTGAATAAGCATTCTTACAATGAAATAAAAAATAATGAGGGCTGCCGGTTAATGAATTATTTATTTCCCGGCAGCTCTTTTATGCATTTTACATTTGATGGGAGGTTAAAATGGAACAGGAAAGAATGGATATTGAAATCAAACAGTACAATGAGCCCGGGTATGCGCCGGTTATTGACTTTGGCTCATGGAGAGTTGCAGTGCTGAATGATATTGATGAACTTAAGGTTCATAATTTGAAAACCATGCAGAAGCACTTGGAAACCGACGAAGTGTTTGTACTGCTTAAGGGAGAATGCACCTTGTTTACAGCAGGAAACGGAAAAGAAGCTGGTACCATACAAAGTACAAATTTAGAACCCTGTAAATGTTATAACGTGAAAGCCGGCGTGTGGCATACTCATACCCTTACGGAAAACAGCAGTGTTCTTATCATAGAAAACTTAAATACCTGTGAAGAAAATTCCCCTGTGGTGAAATTAACTGATGAGCAGATCAGGCAGCTGCAAAACAGCTATCATTAGAATATATTTGCAAATATAATAGAAATTTGTTATATTGTATTTTAATGGGGAGTTGCAGGCGGAGGTTGACAATGAACATCAAAAAAACAATATTGATTGTTGACGATATTGAAATCAATCGGGAAATTTTAGCAGAAATTTTTAAAAAGGATTATGAAATTATAAAAGCATGTAACGGAGTGCAGGCTGTTGAGATTATAAACAGCCACCCTGATATTTCAGCAGTTTTGCTTGATTTGATCATGCCCGAGCTGGATGGACTGGGCGTGCTTCAGGAACTAAACAAAAGCGGAAAAATCGAGAGGCTGCCGGTTTTTTTAATTACAGCGGAAAACAGCAGGGATATGCTGTTGGAGGGATATCATTTAGGGGCGGTAGATGTGATCACCAAGCCATTTATTGCACACTTTTTAGTCTGCCGTGTTAACAATGTAATTGAATTGTACGAACATAGAAATGAACTTGAGAGAAAAGTAGCGGAGCAGGTAGAGCGCTTGAACCGGTTTAATCAGTCTATGATAGAAACTCTTGCAACTCTGATTGAATTCAGGGACTGCGAGTCGGGAGAGCATGTAAGGCGGATCTGCGGCCTTACAGGAACCATTATGACGGAGGTGAGCAATACATATCCCGAATATTACCTGCCGAAAGTGGAAATTGACAAGATTGTGTCCGCTTCTATCCTTCATGATGTGGGCAAGATTTCTACGCCTGACAGCATTTTAAATAAACCTGGAAAGCTGACCAAAGAAGAGTTTGAAATTATGAAGCAGCATACCGTACAGGGATGCGAAATTTTAAAAAGTGTTTACGATATTATGGATGAAGAGACCTATAATTACAGCTATGATATTTGCAGGCATCATCATGAAAGATGGGATGGCAGAGGATATCCAGATGGACTTAAAGGGGATGATATCTCCATATGGGCACAGGTGGTATCGGTGGCGGATGTATATGATGCACTTACATCCGAAAGAGTTTACAAGAAAGCCTTCAGCCATGATGAGGCTATGAGAATGATAAAAAATAATGAATGCGGGGTATTTAATCCAAAGGTATTAAATGCTTTTGCTACAGCAATTGAAAGAAAAAGAGGCCAGATGGAAACAGAGAAAAACGAGGGATAATAAAAGCGGAGCGGCTGAAGTATTTCTTACGGGGGCAAGGTATATAGAAATATGTACCCTGCCTTTTTATGCATCTTGCAGTGTACATTTCCAATGGATGAAATACGAGACGGTGGTGAATATATGTATTTAGAAAGAGTAATTATAGTAGAGGGAAAGGGGAACAATGAGTAAAATATTATTATTAGAAGATGATTTAAGCCTTATCAATGGCCTTTCTTTTGCTCTTCAAAGGGCAGGCTATGATGTGGATATTGCCCGTACCCTTGGCGAGGCAGAGCGCCTCTTAGGGAGCGTTTATGATTTACTTATTTTAGATGTATCCCTTCCCGATGGCACCGGCTTTGCATTCTGTGAAAAGGTTCGGAAGAATTCTCAGGTTCCCATTATTTTTCTGACTGCATCGGATGAGGAAACCAGCATTATCATGGGGTTGGACATGGGCGGCGATGATTATATTACAAAGCCATTCAAGCTGGCGGTCCTGATGTCAAGGATTAACGCCCTGCTGCGCAGGAGCCAGCATTTCCAGCAGGCATCTGAAGAATTGCGATCCAATGGGATTGTTCTTCAATTGTTGGAAGGCCGGGTTTATAAAGATGATGTACTCGTGGAATTGACAGCGGGGGAATACAAGCTTTTACGTCTTTTTATGGAAAATCCTGATAGAATACTTTCTGCAGAGCAAATTATGGAAAAGCTTTGGGACTTTGATGGAAACTTTGTGAATGGAAACACGCTGGCTGTTTATATCCGACGACTGCGTGCAAAGATAGAAGATGATTCTGCCAGGCCGATGCGTATCGTCACGGTGCGCCGCATGGGATACAAGTGGAACACGGGAGGTATGACATAAATGAAATCTTTGATTGAGACCAAAGTATTTTTCCTTGAGATACTGACATGTGCAACGGTGTTTCCTGTGTTAGCGGCAGTTCTGCTTTTTCATTACCCTGAACATGCGGTACTCTTTTTACTTACTTCCTCTCTCTGCGTGGCGGTAACTGTTTTGGCGTGCTGTTATCGGTATCTTAGAATGCGGGATCAAAAGCTGGAGGATGCTGCATCTTGCATTGCAGAATATATTTTAGATAACCGAAAGGGCGGTATCGAATGTGATGAGGAAGGAGCTATGTACCATTTGTTTCATGAAGTTAATTCTCTGGTGACAATTGCAGATGCCCGCGCAGACAGTGAAAGACGGGGAAAAGAATTTTTGCGGAATACCATTTCTGATATCTCTCATCAGCTCAAGACACCTATTGCCGCACTCAACATTTATAATGGCATCATTGCGCAGGAGGCGGAAGATACCGCCACGGTGCAGGAGTTTGCAAGCCTTTCGGAGCAAGAGCTTGACAGGATAGAATCGTTAGTACAAAATCTTTTGAAAATGGCACGACTGGATGTGGGGGCAATCACACTGGAACAGTCAACCGAGAATCTTTCTGATCTATTTGGGAATATTAGAAAACAGTATGCTTTCCGCGCTGAAAGGGAGGGAAAAGAAATTGACTTGAAAGGTGAGGAAGAAGCAGTTCTTCTTTGTGATCGGGTATGGCTGACAGAGGCGATTGGCAATCTGGTAAAAAATGCCCTGGATCACACGAATCAGGGAGATCATATTTTGCTCTGCTGGCAGCAGTTTCCATGTTTGATGCAGATCATTGTGGAGGATACAGGAAATGGCATCCACCCGGAGGACCTTTATCATATCTTCAAACGTTTTTACCGCAGTCGTTTTTCCAAAGACACACAGGGAGTTGGGTTGGGACTGTCTCTGGCAAAGTCGATCATTGAAGCCCATCAGGGCAGTATTGAGGTTCACAGCTATCTGGGACGTGGGACGACCTTTACAATTAATTTTCCTATTATGACAAAATAGTCATCTGTGATTCATCTGCCTGTAAAGTCTGCATGTTACTATATGAACCGTAGCAATCCGGATTACATGGAATGCTGCGGTTTATATATTTTACGAATAGAAGGGAGTATTACATTTATCATGGATTTATTACGAGTAGAACACATTTTAAAAACTTATGGCAGCGGCGAAACGCAAGTGCGGGCCCTGAGGGATGTCAGCTTTTCCGTTCCCAAGGGAGAGTTTGTTGCTATTGTAGGGGAATCCGGTTCCGGTAAAAGTACACTGCTTAACATGATCGGTGCACTGGATACTCCAACGTCCGGGAAGGTATTTATTAACGGAAAAGATACTTTTGCCATGAAGGAAAAAGCACTCACGATTTTTCGACGCAGGAACATCGGTTTTATTTTTCAGGCATTCAATTTGATTCCAGAGTTATCCGTAGAGCAGAATATGATCTTTCCTTTGCTTCTGGACCGCCAGCGTCCAAACAAAAAATATCTGGAAGAGCTGCTAACTGTTTTGGGACTGGAAAAACGCCGCAGGCATCTTCCCGGCGAGCTTTCCGGAGGACAGCAGCAGCGGGTGGCTATCGGACGGGCGCTGATGACAAGGCCTTCCCTGGTTTTGGCTGACGAGCCTACCGGCAATCTGGATTCACAAAACAGCAGCGAAGTTCTTGCTTTGCTGAAAGATACTGCCCGAAAGTATGAACAGACAGTGATTATGATCACTCACAATCCGGCGATTGCCCATACAGCAGATCGGGTTTTACAGGTGTCTGATGGTATATTGACTGACCTTGGGGGATGCTGGGAAAGGGGGTGCGGGGAATGAAAAGTTACCTTAGCCTGATTCCTATTTCCGCAAGGGCGAGGAGGCGGCAGAACCGCATGACACTATTGTGCATCATTTTTGCCGTATTTTTAGTCACAAGCATTTTCAGCATAGGAGATACATTTATCCAGACTGAAACGGCCAATGCTAGGAAACATGGTGGAAACTGGCACATCAATCTGGAAAATATTACAGAGGAAGAGGCAGCGTCCATCGCCGGAAGAGCCGATGTGGCAGCAGCCTCCTGGTTTGATACCGTTAATATAGACAAGGACAGGGACTATACCATAGGCGGAATCCAAACGGTTTTAGGCGGTGTGGAGGAGTCTTTTCGGAAGGATATTATGACGTATTTTCCACAGGACGCCAGCTTAGAGGAAGGCGAAGCTATTCTTACACCCAATGCCAAAGCCTTGCTGGGTATTAAAGAGGGAGACCGTGTGATGCTGGACACGCCCGCCGGAAGCTATGAGCTTTTGATCACTGGATTCCGCAGCGGCGACAGCCATTATGCCACAGACAGCGGTACCGGGGAGACTACCGCGCTGTTAGTCAAGGGCGAACAAGTGGGGGCATTTTTATCCTATAAGACCTTTCAGAAGATACTCACTGACAACCAGGATGTAGGGAATCCTGCCTATTATGTGCAGTTTTCTGGTAAAGCCAATGTAAAACGCTCTCTTGCCGAAATGAAAGAGCAGTATCCAAAGGCCCTCATCAATGAGCATATGATTCTTTTGGCGGCAGTTGGAGCCAGTGAAAACAGGGTGGCAAAAAATATTTATCCGCCGCTTATTGTGGTCGGCCTGTTGGTTCTGCTGGCAGGAGTGCTGATGATCTCCGGCAGCTTAAGCAGCGTGATAGCCCAGCGGACGCAGTTTTTTGGCATGATGCGGTGTATTGGCATGAGCAAAAAACAAGTGATTCGGTTTGTGGAACTGGAGGCGCTAAACTGGTGTAAAACTGCTATTCCTGCCGGAATTATTTTAGGCACGACGTTTACTTGGTGTTTGATTGCTTTTATGCAATATTTTGTGGGCGGTGAGTTTACCAGTATGGCAGCCATCAGAATAAGTCCTGTTGGGATTTTAAGCGGTGCTGTGGTGGGTATCCTGACGGTACTTTTGGCGGCCCGGGCCCCGGCAAGGAAAGCTGCAAAGGTATCCCCTGTGGCGGCGGTGTCCGGCAGCATAGAGGCAGGAAAGCAGAAGAAGCATCGGACCAATACAAATCTTTTGAAGATTGAAACAGCCCTGGGTGTTTCCCATGCAGTATCATCTAAAAAAAGCCTGCTGCTGATAGCAGGATCCTTTGCCCTAAGCATTATTTTGTTTCTTTGTTTCTCTGTTTTGGTGGAATTGCTCAGTATCATGCTGCCCACAAAATCTTATGCTGCGGATATTGATATCAGCCTTTTGGAAAATGGGGAACTGATTGCTCCTGACCTGCTTAAAGAGCTGCAGGGGATGCATGGCGCAGGGCGCGCCTTTGGGCGGCGGTACGCCGCCGCTGTTCCGGCACAGTTTGACAAAGAAGTAGGACGGGATGTGGTGGATGTTATCTCTTATGATGATATTCAGCTTGACTGGATACCGGGAGACGGGGATCTGCGTAAGGGCGGCGATCTTGAAAAAGTCTATGGGGATCAGGGTTATGTATTATGTATTTGGGATAAAGATGTTCCGCTGGATGTGGGAGATAAAATTTCATTATGCGGAAGTACGGTAGAGATTGCAGGAATGATGACTTCCAATCCTTTTTCCAATAACGGGCGCACCGACGGAGATGTGATACTGATTTGCTCCGATGAGACTTTTGTCCGGCTGACCGGTGAAAACAGATACAGCATTGTCAGCATTCAGATGGCTCCGGGAGCCACTGACGAAGATGCAGAGGCCATTCATGAGCTGGTGCGGGGGCAGTACGAGTTTTCAGACAGGAGGGAAGAGGGGGATCAAGGCACACTCTTTGCGATTAAAGTGTTTTTTTATGGCTTTTTGGTGATCATTGCCTTGATTACGGTGCTGAATATTGTTAACAGCATTTCCATGAGCGTATCTGCCAGAACCAGACAGTATGGCGCTATGCGGGCCGTAGGAATGGATGGCGGACAGCTTACCAGGATGATTGCCGCTGAAGCAGCCACTTATGCTGCCGCAGGCTGTATCATCGGCTGTGCGGCGGGGGTACCTTTGAGTAAATTGATGTATGACAAACTGGTAACCGCCCACTTTCCTTATTTTACATGGACTTTGCCAGTATCGTCTCTCCTGATTATTTTGTTGTTTGTTCTTGTGGCGGCGCTTGCCGCAGTTTATGCCCCTTCTAAGCGGATACGGGAGATGGCAGTGACGGAGACCATTAACGAATTATAGTAAAATAATTTCCAATTATCACTTTTGAAAAAAGCGAAGCAGCCAAGGCATGGCTGCTTTGTTTTTATAAAATTTTGTTTCCTCTCTAAAGTCTGAAAGAAAATGTCCGATACAAATAGTGAAGTTAAAAACATGATGAAGATTAATAATGGAAAAATCCACGGAAGGAGGAATCCAAATGCGTATAGAGGCTTATACACAGGTTCAGGGTTTATATGATACAAAGAAAACAACAAAGCTGCAGGCTAAGAGCAATACAAGCTTTTCGGATCATCTACAGATTTCCAGTCTGGGGAAGGATATTCAGACTGCGAAGCAGGCTGTGGCAGGAAGCAGTGACATCAGGGAAGATTTGACAGCTTCTATTAAAGCCCGGATTCAGGAAGGCACTTATGAAGTCAATGCAGCAAGTTTTGCTGACAAATTATTTCAAAAATATGAAGAGATGAGGTAATCCAAGTGGCAAGTTTGATGGAAAATCTAATTGAAGTATTAGATCAGGAAAGCCGGGAATATGAAAACTTGCTGGAATTATCTACAAAGAAAACACCGGTCATTGTGGCTGGTGAATTGGATGAATTAGCCAAGCTCACGGATGAAGAACAAATCGTTGTCAGTAAGATTAACCATTTAGAACAGCAAAGACAAGAGGTATTTACTGATATCGCCAATGTAATAAACAAGGATGTTAACTCACTGATGCTTGCGGATCTGGTCGATATGCTGAAAGCAAGGCCGCAGGAGCAGCAGAAACTGGCTAAGGTACATGACAAATTAAGCAACGCCGTTCATGAAGTAAAGCGCGTAAATGAACAAAACAGGATTTTGATTCAAAATGCGCTGGAAATGGTGGAATTTGACATGAATATGCTGCAGGCAATGAAAACAGCGCCTGAGACAGCCAATTATAATAAGGGTGCCTGCAACACAGGGGCAGCTATGGGAGTAGATGGGAGAGGCTTTGATGCCAAGCAGTAATCCTTGTGAAGGTGATGAGGTGATAATATGTCTTTGATGGGAAGTCTATATATTGGTGCAAGTGGATTGCAAACAAGCCAGAATGCGCTGAATACAACAGCGCATAACATGTCAAATGTCGATACAGTCGGGTATACCAGGCAGCAGGTTCAGCTTGGTACCCGTAATTATAATACCATATCTAAGAGTGCCGCTGCTAATGCATATCTGCAGACAGGTCTTGGTGTTAATTATACGCAGGTAAAACAAGTCAGAGATTATTTCCTTGATAAAGCTTATCGAAGAGAGTCCGGAAGAAGTGCTTATTATGATACCTCTGCAGTTGCAGTGGAAGAGGTTGAAAACCTTTTTCAGGAACTGGAGGGAAGAGCTTTTGCTGATGCAATTTCAAATTTGTGGACTTCAGTACAGGAAATGGCAAAAGATCCCGGAAATGCTGTAAATCAGGGTGTGTTTGTGCAGCGCTGTTCTGAATTTTTAAGTCGTGCGAAGGCAGTTTATACCGGACTTAGCGAGTACCAGGATAATTTAAATTATCAGGTGGCGCAGCAGGTAAATACCATGAATGCCTACGCAAAACGTATTTCAGAGTTAAATCAGGAAATTGTAAAGATTGAATCAGGTAAAGTCGAGCATGCCAATGATTTAAAGGATGAAAGAAATCAGCTTATTGATGAACTGGCTTCTATGGGATATATTGATGTGCGGGAAGATGCCGATGGAAATGCACTGATTCGTCTGGAAGGCAAGGATTTTGTAAAAGCAGATTCTTATAATGAAATTCGTCTTTACACAGATAAGGAAACAGGATTTTATACTCCTTACTGGAAGCAGCTTGCAGAGACAAATATAGTTAACGGTATAGAAGAGGTTAATATAGAAGGTGCAGAGCTTTTCAATATGCAGCAGATTATTTCCACTGACCGGAATACGGATATTGGTGCATTGAAAGCCATGCTGGTTGCAAGGGGAGACAGACGGGCTACCCATAAGGATTTGGATCCTGCTTATTATGATAAGGATATTAAGCAGTCCATCATAATGAATGTACAGGCGGAATTTGACCAATTGGTTAATAAATTGACAACCGCTGTCAATAAGGTATTTGAAGATGCAGCAAATAGAGAGACTGCGAAAAATCCAAATTCAACATATATGAGAGATCCTGCTACAGGCCAGCCATACACAATTTTTAATACAATGGCGATTACTGATCCGGTTAATCCGGACAATAATTTTACTGTGGAGAATATCATAATTAATGGAACCATTAAGCAGGCACCTTCTCTGCTGGGATTTAAGAAAGAGGATGGAACAATTGATCAGGAAACTGCTGATATCATGAAAGAAATTTTTACAGAAGAGAAATATACATTAAATCCCAATGTAAAAACAGCTACCAACTTTATTAATTATTATAATAATTTGATTTCTCAGGTAGGAAATACCGGTTCTGCTTTATGGGGAATTAGTGAAAACCAGCAGCTTACCGTTGACAGTATCGCGGCGGCAAGGGAACAGGTCCTTGGGGTTTCTTCTGATGAAGAGATGAGCAATATGGTCATGTTTCAAAATGCTTATAATGCATCCAGCCGGTATATCAATGTGATCAGTGAATTGCTGGAGCATGTCATTAACACGCTTGGAAGATAAGAAAGGAGTGGGGTAAATGCCTTCACAATTTTTTGGATTATATATTGCAGGTTCAGGGCTTCGGGCTTCCAATGCCGCTCTGAATACCACAGCAAATAACATTTCTAATGCACAGACCATTGGCTACAGCCGCCAGCAGGTGGTGCAGCAGGCAAATAATGCACTCCGTACTTTTACAACCTATGGATGTGCAGGTGCCGGTGTGGATACCATTGCCATAGAGCGTGTCAGGGACAGTTTTTATGATGTGAAATATTGGAACAACAACAGCAAGTATGGTGAATATCAGGTAAAAGAATATTACATGAAAACCATAGAAGAATATTTTGATGACGACAATGTGAGCGGATTTAAATCTATTTTTAATAAATTTGCTGCGAGCCTTCAGTCTGTCACCACCAATTCCAGCAGCGACAGCTCTAAGGCACAGTTTATTGCTTCAGCCAAATCGCTTACAGATTACTTCAATAATATGTATGGAAATCTGCAGAAGCTTCAGCAGGATATCAATCTGGAAATCAAGCAGAATGTGGATCAGATCAATTCCATTGCGCAAAAGATTTCCACATTAAATAAGCAGATTAATGTGATTGAGCTTTCCGGTACTACGGCCAATGAGCTTAGAGACCAAAGGGAGCTGTTGATAGATGAGTTGTCTGAGATTGTGGATGTAGATGTGACAGAAGTGCCCATTACAGATCCCAATAATCCCGACAGAGAGACTGGCGCAACCAGATATCTGGTTCGAATCGCGGGCGGGCAGGTACTGACAGACGGCAATGATTATAATACCCTGACTTATTTGGCAAGGGCTACAGACCAAAAGGTAAATCAGACAGATGCAGATGGTTTATATAAGATTATGTGGGCAAATGGCAACGAATTCAGTCTTGCCAATGCTTCTATGGAAGGAAGGCTGAAAGGTCTGGCACAGTTAAGGGACGGTAACAATGGTGCAAACTTTAACGGTACGGCAACTTCCATTTCGGCAGATGGCCTTACGGTAGAGGTGCAGGTGACAGAAGAATATCTGCAGAATATGCGGGAATGCACCTTATCTGATACCGGAGGAAGCATTACCATTGGAAATACAGTTTATTATTATGACAGTTGGAAATTTAATAAAGACGATACGACAACACCGCCTACATATACTTATGAATTTACAATGGATGCCAATACGCCGGCAGATCCTTCGAAGGCAGGAACGGAAGTAAGAACAGAGGCACCGATTAAGTATCAGGGTATTCCTTATTATATGGAACAGATGAATGCTTGGATCCGCCAGTTCGCAGAGGCAGTCAATAACATTTTTACCAGTGGGTATAATGCCAATAATGAGCTGGGAGAAAATTTATTTTCCGGACTTAGCGGGAATGGAACAGAATATACGATGGCAGATTTCACTGATGCCGATGGATATTACGAGCTGACTGCAGGAAACTTTACAATCAATTCAAAATTAATTAAGGATGCGTCTTTATTAGGAACCCGCAGCAGTGCGGAAGTGGGTGTGGAAGAATTTGGAAAGATTAATGAAGTGATAGAGCTTCTGGCAAGCAGGGATAAGTTTAATTTCCGCAACGGAACAGCAGGACAGCTCCTTGAGTCGATTTTATCGGATGTCAGTTTAAATACCAATGATGCCATTACATTTTGTGAAGTATTTAACGGATTGAGAAACAGCATTGATAATCAAAGAGTTTCCATTTCGGGTGTAGATGAGGATGAGGAAGCTGTAAGCTTAGTAAAATTCCAGAATGCCTATACACTTGCATCTAAGATGATACAGACGCTGACGGAAGTTTACGACCAGTTGATTCTGCGTACAGGGGTATAGGATAGTTTTAGGAGGGTGACCACATGAGAATGACCAACAAAATTATGCAGAATAATTCTCTGTATAATATTAACAATAATAAAATATTGCAGGATAAGTTAAGCACCATGATGTCCACGCAGAAAAAGATCACAAGGCCTTCTGATGATCCTGTTATTGCGATTCGTGCCCTGCGCCTTCGAACCAATGTTACGGAGCTGACACAGTTTTATGAAAAAAATGCTCCTGATGCGGAAATCTGGCTTAACGTTACGGAAGGGGCATTGGATACAACCACCAAGGTTCTGACTGAAATGATCAGACTGGCAAATAAGGGGGCCAATAAGGATCTGGGTTCAAAAGATCTTGATATTATTGTAGGACAGATGAAATCCTTAAGGGATGAGTTTTATTCTACTGGAAATGTGGACTATGCCGGCCGCTATATCTTTACCGGTTACAGAACAGATACCACCTTAAGTTTTACGGAGGAGATACAAGAGCAGCAGAAAGACGGTTATCCTATTTATAAGATTACAGAACAAAAAACAATTGCGGCTTTTGATACGATTAATCATACCAACATAGGTAATCTGGATGGCTTAAATAAAGATAATTATACGGATACGAAGTATGATAACATTAAGGAGCAGGACGTTGAGAATGGAAATATTCACAGACTGCGGCTTTCCTACGATGGATTAAAAGGGCAAAGTAAGCAGCCGCCAGCTACTGATGATGTGGAAATAAAATTTGCACAGTCTGGAGCTACTATTGCTGCAGATACAGTATCAAGTACCGATAACCCCTATGACCAAATACTTGCAGCAAATAATAGCCAAACAGCCAAAGTGATTTTTGTGCCGGAAACAGGAGAACTTCTTTTTAACAATAAGGCATATGCAGAGATTGAAGATACAATAAAAAATCTTGGGGGAACCGATGCTGAACTGCAGATTACCTATACAAAGGATCAGTGGCAGAAAGGAGACTTAAGGCCGGAGCATTATTTTGCGTGCGAGAGCACAGTAAAGGATGAAGCCGGAAATCCCAAGACGATTGAATATAATAAAGAATATCTTGATGGCAAAGGGGTAAAACAGACCATAGAATATGACGTGGGATATAACCAGAAGATACAGGTAAATACCACTGCAGATGAAGTGTTTTCACATGGTATGGACAGAGATATTGACGACCTTGAAAAAGCACTTGCATCCCTTGCAGATATTGATGCTACAAAAATTGACCTGGATAAGGTTTTGAAGGGTTTAGACGAGGGAACTGCGGAATATGCAGACGTAAAGAAAAAGTATGATGCGGCAGAAAAAGCATATAACTATATTCGTGAAAATGTGCATGATATGCTGCAGCGTACAATTACAAAAGCGCAGGGGTATCTGGATGACACCAATGTGGCGATTACTGATAATGGAACCAGAAGCCAGCGTCTTGATCTGATCAGCAACCGTCTTATGGATCAAAAGACAACCTTCCAGGTGCTGCAGTCGGAAAATGAGGACATAGATATTGCTGATGTAATGATTAAACTGACCAGTACAGAGCTTACCTACAATTCAGCTCTGATGGCAACAGGAAAAATTATGCAGACGTCGTTAATGAACTTTATTTAATGCAGGCGTGCCGGATACGCAGATAGGAGCGGTTATGAAAATTAATACGAAGGTATTTGGAGAGATTGAAATAGCAGATGAAAAGATAATTCATTTTCCTTTAGGAATCATTGGATTTCCTGAATTGACTGATTTTGCACTGGTACATGATGTGGATAAAGGCAATGGCTCTATTCATTGGCTTCAATCTGCACAGGAGCCGGCATTTGCAATGCCGGTTATGGATCCGCTTTTAGTGAAGCCGGATTATAATCCTGAGGTGGATGATGAACTATTAAAGCCTATTGGAGAATTACAGCCTGAAGAAGTTCTGGTGATGGTTACAGTTACTGTACCCAGTGATTTAACGAAAATGAGTGTGAATTTAAAGGGACCTATTATTATTAATGTAATAGAAAAGAAGGCGTGTCAGATCATCATAGATGGCGAAGGGTATGAGGTCAAGTTTCCGATTTATGATATTTTGAATGCAAAGAAAGCAGGTGAGTAAATGTTAGCTTTATCCAGAAAGAAAAATGAGGCCTTGATTATTAACAATAATATTGAGATTACCGTACTTGAAATCAAAGGGGAGCAGATAAAGCTGGGCATCAGTGCACCGAAAGATGTTCCGGTATACCGAAAAGAGGTTTATGAGCAGATCCAGGAAGCAAATAAGGATGCGGTCAATACAGGCGGGATGGAAGCATTGAGAAATTTGCTGGGATAGTCAGCCAGATTTCTAAACTGCTGTATAGGAATAAATTTCAGAGATATTTTAAAAGCTGTACGTAAGTACGGCTTTTTTTAAAAGCATATTACCATTTTTGTGAGTTTTTTTTCCCCATCTATAAATTTTTTTAAACTTGTTCCGATATATACTAAAGAAGACAGGAAAACTCTAAAGTTTTAATTTTATTACATCACATGGAGGTGATTATAATGGCAATAGAACCATTAAGCAGTGCTATGACATTTCAAGCACAAACAACTCAGCAGGCTAAGCCTGTGCAGAAGACAGCGGTAGAGAACATGGAAGTTGCTACACCGGATAAGGTAACTGCATATGACGCCACGACTGTCAAAGTAGCTGAAGCAGGGAAACAGGACAGTCAGAGCGGGCAAAGCAGTCAAGACGGTCAAAATGGCAGTTTCGCTGATCAACAGCAATCAAACAACGAACAGATTCGAAAGGCCGTTGAACAATTGAATAAGAATATGTCTCATTCTGAAGCGATTTTTGGATTTCATGAGAAGACAAACAGGGTAACAATCAAGATTGTGGATAAGGACACCAAGGAAGTAATTAAGGAAATCCCCCCTGAAAAGACTCTGGACATGATCGCCAAAGCGTGGGAATTGGCAGGTATTCTTGTGGATGAGAGGAGATAAAGGAGGCAGAATATGGCATTACGTATGACCGGCATGATGTCCGGACTTGATACAGAATCTATTATTCAGGAATTAGTGGCGGCAAGGCAGACTAAAGTTGACAAGCAGAAAAAAGCGCAGACCTCTTTAAACTGGAAACAGGAGGCATGGAAGGACTTAAATACCAAGCTTAGAGGTCTTCAGCAGAAATATTTATCAAGCATGAAGTATTCCGATGCCTACACGAAAAAGACCACCAAGGTTTCAAACAGCAGCGCTGTCAGTGTAATTACAGGAACCAATGCGGTAAATGGCGTTCAGTCCCTAAGAATTGAAAGCTTAGCTAAAAATGGATACTTGACAGGCGCGGAAGTGAAAAGCAACAGTGGAAATAAACTGACTGCATTATCCAAATTAAGTGACATGGAAGGGTTCACAGGCGGTAATGGAGTCATCAATATTAAAACAGGCGGTAAGGATATTGATGTTGCAGTAAATGGAGACACCACGATTTCTGATGTACTTACACAGCTTAAGAATGCTGGCCTAAATGCCAGCTTTGATGAAAAATGGCAGAGACTGAGCATTAGTTCCAAAGAATCAGGTTCTAAAAATGATTTCAGCATTACTGCATCTGACGGCGTGGGTGCCAGTGCACTGAAGGCTCTCGGCATACAGACAGACATTACCAAAGACAAAGCTACTATGGCAGAATATGAGAAATTTGCCAAATATGTGGTAAAAGACGGTTCTGATCAAATTGACAAGGCTGCTACCCTTGCCAACATGAAGGAAATGATTGATAAAGATGTGGAGACCAGAAAGAATTCCTATCTGAATCAATATAAGAGCCTGAAAGATTCCATGAAAGCTGCCCAGGACAAAATTGATGAGATCAAAGAGAAATATAAAGATGAGACTTTGGAATCTGTAGATGATTATGCAAGTAAATTAGAAGCAAAGAATGCAGAAATTAAAGAGAAAAGAGAAGCCCTTGAAGGAATAACAGATCCTGACGCGAAAAAGGCAGCAGAAGAGGAACTGGATCAACTGATGAAAGAGGCAGACAATCTTACAGAGAGAAAGTCTGCAGCCGAAGCAATTAAGAAACAGGAGGATAATCTTGCACAATATGGGAATGATTTGGCTAAAGTAGAGAGTTACATCAGTGTGACCGATAATGGAGATGGCACATATTCAGCAACTGCTACGAGCAAGCTTACAGATGAAGTTGGAGACAGATACTTTAATAAGGCGTCCTATGCAGCAGATGTTATAAATGTTATAAATAATGGCAATAAAGTTGATACTGACAGGACTGCAACCAAAATTAATGGGGAAGATGCAGTTATTTACTTAAATGGTGCCAGATATGAAAATGATACTAATTCTTTTGAAATCAATGGACTTACATTTACTGCATTAATTGCCAATAAAGATGAAGAGATTACTGTAACTACCGAACAGGATACGGATGGTATCTATGATATGATCAAGAATTTCCTGAAGGAATATAATGCAGTACTCAATGAAATGGATAAATTGTATAATGCTGACAGTGCCAAAGGTTATGAACCATTAACGGACGAAGAAAAAGAATCTATGTCAGAGAAAGATATAGAGAAATGGGAGCAGAAAGTAAAAGACTCTCTTCTTCGGCGTGATGAGAACATTTCCAGTGTTACTACAGCTATGAGTTCCATTATGGCTGAAGGAATTATGGTAAATGGCAAAGAGATGCATCTGTTTGATTTCGGCATTGAACCACTTGGATATTTTGAAGCAGCAGATAATGAGCGTCATGCATATCATATTGCTGGCGATCCGGATGATGCAGCTACCATGAATAAAGATGATAAGCTGAAAACCATGATCAGCAATGATCCGGATACTGTAATTTCTTTCTTTACAAAGCTGGCTAGAAATCTGGATACAAAGATGACTAATATGTCCAAATCAGTGAATGGTTATCGTTCTTTTGGCAGCTTCTATGATGATAAGAAGATGAAATCTGATTATGATGATTACACCACTAAGATCAAGGAAATGGAAGCAAAGCTGAACGAATATGAAGACAAGTGGTATAAAAAATTCAGTAAAATGGAAACGGCACTTGCAAAAATGCAGTCTAATGCCAGTGCGGTAACAGGTTTATTAGGAGGCTGATAAGATGGCATTGTCCAATGCTTATGCACAATATAATAATAATAAGATAATGACCGCATCACCAGCGGAACTGACACTGATGCTTTATGATGGAGCCATTAAATTCTGTAATATAGCCATTGATGCTGCTGAGCAGAAAAATGCTTTTAAGGCGCATGGCAATATTGTCAAAGTTGAGAACATCATAGCTTACCTTAGAAATACACTTGATATGCAATATGCGGTTGCGAAAGAATATGACCGCATGTATGATTATCTTCAGAGGCGGCTGTTTCAAGCAAATATGAAAAAGGATGCGGAAATTTTAAAGGAAGTCAATACACATTTGCGTGCCATTCGTGATACGTGGAAAGAAGTTATGCGCATCAACCGTGGGAAAGGGAACCTATGATTGAAAATTATTTAGGAATATTGGAAAAAAGCCTCGAAAAAAAGCTATTGGTACTTAATGAAATAGAAGACTATACTGCAAAGCAGGAAAGTCTTTTAAAGCAGGAAAATGTATCAATGGAAGAACTGGATGCCAATATGGAGCAGAAAGATGATTTGATTCAAAAGCTGACAGATTTGGATGAAGGGTTTGAAGCTCTGTATGAGAGAGTGAAAGAACAACTAAGTGCAAATAAGGATGCGTATAAAGAACAGATTAAACGAATACAGGATCTGATCACAAAGGTGACGGAAAAAAGTGTTTCCATCCAGGCGCGGGAGAGCAGGAATAAAAAGCTGGTGGAGGATTATTTTGCAAAGAAAAAAAGTGAGATAAGACAAAGCAGGCAGGCATCAAAAACAGTCCTTAATTATTATAAAAGCATGAGCGATACCAGTGCTATATCATCACAGATTATGGATCAAAAAAAATAAAAATTTTTTTAAAAAAGGTATTAAGTATTTGGAGAAGCATCCGATGTATAATACAAGTAAAGCGGAACAAACAACTTAAAGAGTAAAAGTTCCGGAAACAAAAGGTTTCAGTTTTACGATTCTGTAATGACTCTTGGAAGAGCGTACGACTTTCAGGAATCATTACAATCAACAAAAATGGTCGCAAGGAAGCGACATTAAATTCAAGGAGGAATATATTATGGTAGTACAACACAATCTTACAGCAATGAACTCTAACAGAATGTTAGGACTGACAACAAAAACACAGGCTAAGTCAACAGAAAAATTATCTTCTGGTTATAAAGTAAACCGTGCAGCAGATGATGCAGCAGGTTTGGCAATGTCCGAGAAGATGAGACGTCAGGTAAGAGGTCTTACACAGGCTTCTTTGAATGCACAGGATGGTATTTCCATGGTGCAGACAGCAGAAGGTGCTTTGAATGAAGTACATGATATGTTACAGCGTCTGAATGAGTTGGCAGTTAAAGGTGCAAACGGAACTCTTCAGTCAGAAGACCGTTCCTACATTGATCTGGAAGTACAGCAGCTCATGAGTGAAATTAACCGTGTAGCTTCTACCACAACATTTAACGAGAGATTACTCTTAAATGGTAGTTGCTCTTCAGGCATCAATCTTCAGGTAGGTGCAGAACAGTCACAGTTTATCACACTGAGTATTACAGCAATGAACTGTGCAGCTCTTTCCCTTAGTGGTAACGCTAAGACACAGAGTGCAGCAGGTTCATTGAATGCAAGCGTAAAGAAGGCTATTAAGAACCTTAACTTGCAGAGAGCTAAACTTGGTGCTGTTCAGAACAGACTTGAGCACACAATTAACAACCTGGATAACGTTGTAGAGAATACAACAAGTGCTGAGTCCTCTATCCGTGATACAGATATGGCTACAGAGATGGTTAAGTACTCCAACAACCAGATCCTTGCTCAGGCAGGTCAGGCAATGTTGGCACAGGCTAACCAGACCAATCAGGGTGTATTGTCTCTTCTGGGTTAATCGTTGCAAATTAATTAAAACTACCATAGGAGCTGACGTAAGTCGGCTCCTAATTTTTTAAGGAGAAAAAATATGTTAGATTTTCCACAGGAATTTTTTGAGGAAGAAGTAAGGGAAGGATTTACCATTGATAAAACCATGAAAATATTCTGGTCGGCCGAGATGGAAGTTCTTCGGGAAGTTGCTGAAGTTTGTGAACGTCACGGGCTGCAATGGTATGCAGCTTATGGGACGCTTTTAGGAGCCATTCGTCATGAGGGCTATGTTCCGTGGGATGATGATGTTGATATTTGGATGAAACGGGAAGACTACGACAAATTTATGAAAATTGCACCCAAGGAGCTGCCTAAAGGATATATAGTGGAAAGCCCATTGACTGAAAGAGGGTATAAGGAATTCCATTCATGCGTTTTTAATGGAACAACAATCAGTGTTGATGAAGAGCGTCTCCGTAATTTTCATGGATGTCCGTTTTTAGTTGGCGTGGATATTTTCCCATTGGATTATCTCCCTGATAATGAAGAAGAAAGGCAGGGCCAGAAAACTATTTTTTATCTCCTTGGTTTGACGGCAATGTTAATAAGACAGGAAGAAAGAACGGAGGAAGAGGAAGCGGATCTTCAGGATGCACTGGATACGATAGAGGAATTCTGTGGGGTTAATCTTGACCGGGAAAATCAGCAGGGGGAAAAGTTGATTTCAGCCGTTTATAAGGTGGCAAACCAATTATGTACATGCTATAATGAAAACGATGGCGATTATTTGGTTATGTATATGGATTATGCTAAATGGTCGCATAAAATATATAAAAAGGAATGGTTTAGTGAAGCTGTTCAGCAGCCTTTTGAAGGTTTTTTAATACCTGTGCCAGTGGGATATGATGAAGTTTTGAAAGCAATTTATGGAGATTACAATGTACGTTATAGAACCGGTACATCACATGAATATCCTCTTTATGGCAAGCAGCTTAGATATTTGCATGAGGTTGTAGAGGGATTAGAGGAAAAGTATGCAAGAATTGATGAAGTGATTGCAGAGAATAAAAGGAAGCGTATGGAAGAATCAGAGGCATAGTGATGTTAAATTTTCCGAGAGAGTTTTTTGAAGCACAGGAAATAGAAGGATTCCTCGTGGATGTTACCATGAAAACCGTATGGGCAGCGGAACTGGAGGTGCTCCGCGAGATTGCTGAAATTTGTGAGCGGCACGAAATTACTTGGTATGCGGCTTATGGAACATTGCTTGGAGCAATTCGTCATGAGGGATTCATTCCTTGGGATGATGATATGGATATCTGGATGAAGCGGGAAGATTATATGCGCTTTCTTCAGATTGCGCCAAAGGAACTACCGGAAGGGTACCTGCTTCATAGTCCTTTAACAGAACTGGGCTATCTGCAATTTCATTCCTGTGTACTAAATGCCAGCTCGGTAAGCATTGAAGAGAAACGGTTACAGAATTTTCATGGCTGTCCTTTTGTAGTTGGCGTAGATATTTTTCCGTTAGACTATTTTCCCCAAGATATAGAAGCACAGAAAAAAGAGAGGGAGCTGTTTGATGTAATTAGCACCACAGCTACTATGGTGAATAAAGAAGAAAGGACACCTGAAAATTTTGTTAGATTAAAAAAGGCGCTTTCCTTTCTGCAAAATGAATGTGATATTTCTTTTGAACAAAAGCTACTTAAACCGGAGCAAAAGAAGGCACTTGTTTCTAAATTATACTGGCTGGGTAATCAGGTGGTTATGCAGTATGGAAAGAAAACAAGTGATTTGCTTGTAATGTATATGGATTATATCAATTGGAATCACAAGATCTACCAAAAAGAATGGTTTGAGAAAGTAGACTATGCGCCTTTTGAGGGATTTGGAGTACCAGTACCTGCAGGGTTTGATTCTGTTTTGAAAACAATTTATGGGGATTATCATACAAGAGTTAGAAATGCAACGATGCATGGCTACCCTATGTATCAGAAACAGTTAGAGCAGATGAGAGAGATGATCCGCAAAATGGAAGCGGGGGAAAAATGTTAAGTTTTGCAGATAATTTTTTTCAGGCGGAAACAAGAGAAGATTTTCAGGTGGATGTCACCATGAAGACAGTGTGGGCGGCCGAGCTGGAAGTTTTAAGTGAGATTGCTAAAGTATGTGAGAGGCATGGGCTTAATTGGTATATGGCCTTTGGTTCTCTGCTTGGTGCAGTCAGACATAAAGGCTATATCCCGTGGGATGACGATATAGATATTTGTCTGAAAAGAGATGACTATATGCGGCTGCTTCAATATCTTCCAAAGGAGCTTCCTAAGGGCTATGTTGTAAGAAGTCCATTGCTTGAAAGCTGGTATCCGGAATATCATTCCTGTGTTGCAAACAGTGATTCCATCAGTGTAGAACCGGAGCATTTAAAGCAGTTTCATGGATGTCCGTTTATAGTGGGAATTGATGTGTTTCCCTTGGATTTTCTGGAAGAAAGCGAAGAAAATTCTTTGCAGTATAATTTGTTTAAAGCAGCAAGACAGGCTGCTTTGCTTGCAAAGGGTGGAGAAAAAAATAAAGAACTGAATGAAATCTTGAATCTGCTGGAGAAGCAGTGTGATGTGACCTTTGACAGAAATGGTTTATTAGAAACTGCATCTGAGGATGACCGGAATGAATTGGCGGCTGGCCTTTGGGGACTTGCCAATGAGATCGTTATGTGTGGTAATAGAAAGAAAACGGACAAATTATCCATGTATTTGGATTATTTGAGATTTGGTAAGTTTTATCAGGCAGCATGGTTTGAATCTGTGGAGTGGATGCCTTTTGAGGGGTTTATGGTGCCTGTACCTGGAGAGTATGATAAGATATTGCGTGCTACTTATGGAGATTATTCCGTATGCGTCAGAAATACCACACTTCATGATTATCCATTTTATAAGAAGCAGTTAGAACAATTACGAAGACGAGTGGCGCAGGTAGAGGCAGCCAGGAAGAGGGAAGAATAATGCTGGAATTTCCGGTAGATTATTTTCAGGATGAAGTAAGAGAAGATTTTTTAGTGGATTCCACTATGAAGACTGTGTGGGCGGCAGAGCTGGAGGTGCTGAATGAGATTGCAGTGATCTGCTTAAGGCATGGGCTTAAGTGGTACGCAGCTTACGGAACATTACTTGGGGCTGTGCGTCATCAGGGTTTTATTCCCTGGGATGATGATATAGATATTTGGATGAAACGTGAGGACTATCGAAAGATTCTGGAAATCCTGCCCAAAGAACTTCCAGCAGGGTATATAGTCAGAACACCTCATGCAAGAGAGGGTTACCCTGAATATCAGGTATATGTCAATAATAGTGATTCTATCAGTATTGAACCGGAGCATTTGCAGCAATTTCATGGATGTCCTTTTTACGTGGGGATCGATATTTTCCCATTAGATATCATTCCAGCGGATCAGGAAAGAGCAGATATGCAAAGAAGTGTGTTTGCAAGTGCACTGATGCTGCAGCAGATGGATTATGCTGCAAAGACCGTCGACGACGGAAAGAATGGGAGCGCAAGAGCGGAGAGTGCAGCGGCGGGCAGTTCTGCATCGGATAGAGCCACAGCAGAAAATACAGCAATTATGGTACAAATTGGTAAAGTGCTTGATATGCTGTGGGAGCAGTATAAAATTAACATTGACCGGAAGCTGCTTCGGAAAGAGCATAGAAAAGAACTGCTGATGAATTTATGGCGCGTGGCGGAGCAACTGCCCTGCAAAGAAAAAAATATGAAAAGTCATCAGATTGCCATGTATCTGGATTATTTGAAGTTTGGGAAAAAATTTGAGGCAGCCTGGTTTGAACAGGAGAATTATTTGTCTTTTGAAGGCTTTGATATCCCGGTTCCGGGAAATTATGATGCAGTGCTAAAGGCAATTTATGGGGATTACAAGGTATGTGTGCGCAGTGTAGGGATGCACGATTATCCCTGTTATAAAAAGCAGTTGGAAGAATTGAGAAGAAGAGTAGCACAGGCAGAGAAAAGTAACTGAGGGGAAAGCAGGGTAATTAAGAAGATATAAAGAACATATTAAGAACGTATTGCAGGGAAGCTTGTGATATGCAGGAGGTTGGGGAATGGATTTTGAGTTAAATGCATCAATGATGTGCGTAAATTACGGAAATTTGGAAAAAGAAGTGCGTGAGCTGGACGAGGGGGGAATTGATTCCTTCCATATTGATATTATGGACGGAAGGTATGTTCCTAATATGGCCATGTCCTTAAATGATATGTCTTATATTGCATCTGCAACAGATAAGCCTTTGGATGTGCATTTAATGATAGAGCATCCCAATAATAACATTAAACTGTTTACGGACAGACTACGTGAAGGTGATACCGTATATATCCATCCGGAAGCAGAGTATCATCCCTCTACCACACTTCAAAAGATTATTGATGCAGGTATGATTCCGGGTATTGCAATTAATCCTGGGACAAGTGTTGAAACGGTGCTGGAAATGCTGCGTATTGTGGATAAAGTACTGGTTATGGCTGTAAATCCGGGAAATGCCGGACAAATGTATATGCCTTATGTGGGAGAAAAGATTTCCAAATTGTTGGAACTTAAGAATAAAATGCATTTTAAACTGTATTGGGATGGCGCCTGCAGTAAGGAGAAAATTATTGAGTTCGCCCCTAGGGGAATGGATGGCTTTGTGCTCGGCACAACATTACTTTTTGGAAAAGGCAGGCCTTATGGAGAAGTTTTGGGGGATATTAAGAAACTTAAATTTGAGTAGGTGTGGGATTGTCAGTAACAGAAAGAATTACAAGATAATATTTGACGTTTAACAAGCAGAGAATTGTTAAGATTATGAAGAAAAACGAGTAAATTAAGTATAATAAAAACAGTGCAACAGGGATTTCCACAATTGACAAAGCCTGCTATTGTAAGTATGTACAAAAGAAAGGAAGAGAAAATGACAAGTACCAATCTGGCACAGGCAATTGAGGCGGCAAATAATTCAAGTTCCTATGACACAAATATTAAATTCCTGCTTGCAGATAAACAAATACTAGCACGGATTTTAAAGTATGCTGTCCAGGAATTTAAGAATATGACTATTGAGGATATTATGGCCAGTATTGGTAAGGATATTGAGATCGGGACAAGACCACTGGATGCAGGCCTTTCAAATATGGGGCGTGTAAACGCGTCCAATACGGAAGATAATATTCCTGGAGAAGGAAAAATTTTCTTTGATATCCGTTTTACTGCATATCATAAAGAAACAGAAATGAAATTTTTAATTAATTTAGAGGCACAAAGATCGTCAGATCCTGGTAAATTAGGGTATCATCTTGAAAACAGAATCATATTTTATCTTGCCAGGATGATTTCTGCGCAGAAACAAACCGAATTTTTCCATAGCGACTATGATAATTTAAAGAAAGTCCGTAGCATTTGGCTTTGTCTGGATAACAAGGAGGATGGTGATTCCGTTGAGGAAATAAATCTCAACAGGAGTACTGTTTTCGGAAATAAGAAAAACTCATATGATATAGATTTGATGCAGGGCATTATTATTAATATAAGAAGCGGAGAACCTGTAAAAGATTCCCAGAATACACTGATTTCCATGCTGGAGAAGTTGCTTTCCAGGATGAGCGTGGAGGAAAAGAAGCGTATACTTACAGAAAAATATGGTATGATAATGACAACCGAACTGGAAGGGAGGATGCAGAATATGTGCAATTGGTCAGAAGCTATTAAAGAAATAAGTTATGAAGAAGGCATTAAAGAAGGTATTGAACAGGGGATTGAACAGGGGATTGAACAGGGGATTGAACAGGGTATTAAAACGGAAAGGTTTAATGCTGTTGAAAGGATGATTAGAGCTAACGCTACAAAAGAGCAAATTGTTGCATTTGGATATACGGAAGAAGAATATGCAGAGGTGGAGAGCATTCTATATGAGAAAGTATAGAGGGTGTAAAAGGTAAATTTAAGTTATTTAATGTTTGGGCAGATACAGGAATATATCTTGTGTCTGCCCATAAAATTTATGCAGTTTAGGCTCATTCCATTTTCTGCCTGCATGTAGCACTATAGTGCATATTGGCCATGATATAATCGGTAATATCAAAAGAATGACCAATGAAAAAGAGGATGGAGGACAGCAAATATGAGCAATGTATATGCATACGTACGTGTCAGTACGCTGCAGCAAAATGAAGACAGGCAGGTGATTGCTATGAGTGAAGTTCAGGTTCCAGAAAAGAATATTTATGTTGAAAAGCAGTCTGGTAAAGACTTCAATCGGCCAATGTACAGAAAATTATTGAAAAGGCTAAAAGCAAATGATGTGCTTTATGTAAAGAGTATTGACCGCCTGGGGAGGAATTACGACGAGGTATTAGAGCAGTGGAGAATCCTGACAAAACAAAAGAGAGTGGATATTGTTGTACTGGATATGCCTCTTCTGGATACAAGAAGGGGAAAGGATTTACTGGGAACTTTAATTGCAGATCTTGTATTATCCCTTTTAAGCTATGTAAGTGAAAATGAACGCTGTGAGATCAGGCAGCGTCAAAAGGAGGGAATCGAAGCTGCAAAGCGAAAAGGCGTCCGCTTTGGCAGGCCAAAAAAAATATTGCCGGATAATTTTGAAGAAATATATATGCGCTGGATGAAAAAGGAAATTAATGGAAGTGAAGCGGCCAGATTGTGTAATTTTTCAAGAACTACTTTTTATAGAAAGGTGAAGGAAACAGAAGAAATAAAAAAGACGTATTGAAAATATGGGAACAGTCTGCATAATAGAAAGTGAGGGGGAAACGGTTGTGTAAAATAGTTTGTGTCT
>DKUR01000108.1 GCA_002490775.1 Lachnospiraceae bacterium UBA7199
CCCGTTTTACGGGTGGTGGCGACTCTGCGAACTATCCTTTCCCTGCATAAATACTGGATTTTCAGGGATACCGTGCTAAGGTATCACCATGGAGTAGGGGCAAGCTTTACCAAAGTAAAGCGGATAAAAGAAAGTGCCCTAAACAGAATAAATTTCTTTGCCCTACGACATGGTGATATTTTCTTATGATGTTTTTGGGAGAATGACTATATACCTGGAACCCTTGTAAGCAGGGGATTGCAGGATATTTACTTCCCCAAAAACGCAATCCCAAATTCCCCAAAAGTGACAGAATTTTATTTTTGGGAACGTTTTTGGGAAAATAGCATGATGCTCCCTGTATAGGAGGTTTTACAAGGATGAGGAAGAAGAACTTCAAGAGGCGGTGTGAGAAAAGGATGATCGGTAAGTGTCAGGAGGTATGCAGGACGTATGATGCTATTCAGTACGTTTATGCTGATCTTCTGCAGGCGAGTGAGGAAGTGAAGGAGATCAAGTGCAACGTCCTTCTGGATGGGTTGGATGTTGGGGAGTATACATCGGATTTTGTATGCACCAAGACAGACGGTGACCTGATGGCTGCAAAACAGAAATCCATATTTATTCGTTTTAATATGGATGATAAGACAGATAAGAAATTATATCTGAAACTGTTAGAGGAGGCGGGTGGTTCTGTTTCTCTGACTGCTTATGTGAAAAGAATCCTTGAAGAATATCTCAATATAAAAACAGAGATGACAGAACGCCAGCAGTTCCATGACCAGATGCTCTTGATGGTACGCGAAGAAATACAGTCGCAGGGGATGAAGCTGGCAGGTGCGCTCCTTGCAGGTATTGGTACTGTAAACGTACCGAAGCTGCAGGATGAAACTGTATCAAAAGAAACAAAGCTTCCTGGGCTCTGTGAGGAATTGCCAGAAGAACTGAGAGGGGTTCTTGACCTGATAGGATAGGGCTTAAATAAATGATAAATGAATATTTTGAAAACATGGCAGGCACTCCGATTGGGGTGCCTGTTGCATATCTGCTGCTAGGTGCAAGCAGTGTGTTGCAGAATTAGTGATTTTAATGGGTTTTCTGGTTAAAAGTTGTACATATGCAAGCAGATGCAACAGATATGCAATAATTGTACAGTTCCTAAAACGGATATACAGTTTGAGCATACATATTGGGGCATATAAACTGCATACATTTTTTGCCTGCATAAATAGGAACTGTTTATGATGCATAAAAAAACTCATTTTGCGATTTGATTTATGCTATTGGCTGTTGCTATACTTTGCATGGATTGGAGGTGATGAAATGGTCAAGATTGATTTCAACAACATAAATGACAAGATTATTTACGAGGCTTTTCATGTTGAAGGGAACGAAGCCGAGGCTCTTAATGACAGTTACCTTGAACTCTTTGAACTGATCGGGCGGGATGCAATGCTTAAATTATTTACGCATTTCCATGGGGATAAGATTGACTGTCCTATGCGGCTGTACCGTCCAGAATTTATTGCTGACCTTGCAAAAGGGGAAACAGACAGGCGTGAACGGGCTAAAATCGCAAGGGCAGGAGGATATTCGGCAAGAGTAATTGAAGGATTACTGAGTAAACGTCGCAGAGAGAATGAAGCTGAATAGTGTAGGACAATGGGAGAAATTTAAAGATGGTTACATACGCAGAAAATAAAAAATGGGCGGGGAGAAAAGTTGTGCGGAAACTTAAAGAAGTAGGTTTAAAGAATGTATTGGTTGGGGGTATAAAGAAAGTCAGATATATGCAGATGATCAACAAGTATCACTTTGACACATGGCATCTTTCCCCTTATGAATGGAAAGAATATGCACAGGTATGTGTCCGATATCTAAATTCACATGATTGTAAAACGGTAGTGGATATTGGATGTGGGTTAGGTGAAATACTGCAGCATATAAAAGCAGATAAGAAAATCGGGCTAGATTTACAGGAAGAAGTGATCATGGCAGCACGGGAACTGCACGGTAGGGAAATTAATTTCCTGACAGGAAGTTTTGGAGAACTTACCGAATATCCAATTGACTACCTGATTACATTAAATTTTATGCATGGAAGGGTGGAAGAGGAATGGGCAGAAACTTATCATACAGTAGCAGTACGGAATGATGTCGCACATTTTATAGTGGATACCGTTCCGGAGAAAGCATTCGGCCCTACCACGCACTCATTGGATTGGGGCAAAATTTTACCGGACAATTATAAGAGGATAGAGCGGTTAGGGCCATTTCTTAGTGGAAGATATGTTGAAGTGTGGGAAAGGCGATAGGGATGGAGGGCATATGGATACATGCAAAAGATATCAAAATGTGCGGCAGATACATAGAAAAAGGGAAATAAATATTTTTAGAAGATGGAAAAGATATTTACGCTTTGGAGTACAGTATTTTCTATATGAAAAGCCTAAAGGACTGGATTTTACAATGAGGGATTTATCCCTTCTTAAAAGCAGCCGGGGACTGTACCATGGGTACAGTAAAACAGAGGAACGTCATCTGAAAGAAATTTTTGGGAATTTGTCTTTCACAGGAGAGGAAAGGCTGTTGGATATTGGATGCGGAAAGGGTGTCGTGCTTCTGGAAGCATCAGCTTATCCTTTTAAAAAGGTGGCAGGAATTGACATTGACGAACGGTTAATCACTGTTGCCAGAAAGAATTTTCAGATTCTTAAGATGGAAGACAGAGTGGAATGTATACAGGCTAATGCAACGGAATTTGAAATGTATGGGGAGTATAATGTGTTTTTCCTGTTTAATCCATTTGCAGCTCCTGTTATGGAAAAAGTGGTGGATAAACTGATATCAGTATCCAGGGAAAAAAGAATTACTGTAATTTACCACAATCCGGTATACATAGAACTTTTTCGGAAAGAGAAAACGCTAAAGGAGCTGCACTTGTTATATGACAAAGTAAAGGATTATAATACCTGCATATTCCAATTAGGCTAATACCTGTATATGCAAGGAGCAGCGATCATTTCCCATAGCGTAATTCGGATATCATGTATGGAAAAGCTTTTATGAAGCTTTGCTGGAGATTTTTGTAAGATGTGATAGTAGCAGATAAAAAATAAAAAGAGAGGGATTCTAAATAATGGACAAAAATAATGAATGGAAACTGAATGAACTATCAGATTTTGAGAAAAAGGACACATACAAGCCAGTTCTTTGAAACAGGTATGGATATTATGAACTACAGGGTGGCGTTACCCTGCCGCATATATCGGTTCTGTAATGATATATTCTATATATAGCGTGGAAAGCCACGGCAGCAGAGAACCACAGGAAAAGGGGATAAAGAAAGGAGGGATACAGTGAGCAGGCTGAAATTAATTGAGAACATCTTAAAAGCAGCATCAACATTAGTGGCGGCGCTTATGTCTTTTATCAAATTTATCAGCATGGCTTTCAGCATGAAAACGGAAAGGGCATAGGTTCTACCGTGCGGCATTTTGTATGATGGTAAGTGGATTATCCATACAAAGACAGTTTACGAAAAATATGTCAAAACGGAATAAAGGGTGTAAACAGGGGGCTTTCCATGAAAAGCTCCTTTTTTGCACCCTGTTACCGGCACATGGAAAAAGAGAAAAGGAGATGTTGAAAATGGCACATATGGTTGAAAGCATGTTCTCCGTAAGGGAGAAGCCATGGCTATGAAACTCATGGAAAACTACAGGATAGGTGAAAACTACGCCTATCTCGGTCTTGCTCCGCATTTTCTTATCTTTGATGAATATGTGGCGTTCATGGAAATGCTCACCACAAAGGAAAATGCGGCTGTTCTTAACAAGTTGAAACAGATAGTCATGCTCGGACGACAGGCAGGATATTTTCTGATTCTCGCCTGTCAGCGACCAGACGCAAAGTATCTCGGTGATGGAATCTGTGACCAGTTCAATTTCCGTGTAGCTCTTGGGCGTATGTCAGAACTTGGATATAGTATGATGTTCGGTGAAGTAGACAAGGACTTTTTTCTGAAACAGATCAAAGGACGTGGCTACGTTGATACGGGAAATAGTGTCATATCCGAGTTTTACACTCCCCTTGTGCCCAAAGGACACGACTTCCTAAAAGAGATAGGGAGATTGTCACGAAACAGGCAGGACGGACAGGCGGCGTGCGAAGCGTTAGCCGCAGGTACGGACTAGCCTGTGTTGGGGTGGCGTAAGCCGCCCCAACCATCTGCCCCCGTTATCTAACAGGGGGGCACAAATTATCTGGAAACAGTCAATTACATATCAAAAAGTCCTTGAAAACAGAGGACTTTTCCAACATTCAAGGGAGTGTGACAAAATCGGTAACTGTCACATTCCTTTTTTGATGGGAGGGATTAAAACTGAATGATACCGACTGGATAAATAAACTCAAAGAAAAACGGACCCAGTACGGCGTTTCCCAGAATCGTCTTGCGGTCATGGCTGGTGTCATTCGTGAGTATGTCAGCAGGATTGAATCTGGAAAAGTAGCCTTGACGGAAAAAAATCAAGGGGAAATTCACGGACGCTCTGGAAAAACTGAATCCAGAGAATCCGCTGGAAATGGTCTTGGATTACGTCAGAATCCGATTCCCTACACAGGACGTCCGGCACGTGGTTGAAGATATTCTGCAATTAAAGCTGGACGTAATGATACATGAGGACTACGGATTCTACTCCTATGCGGAACATTATGTGCTTGGTGATGTGTTCGTGCTGACATCACCTGATAAGGAAAAAGGCACATTGCTGGAGCTGAAAGGCAAAGGTTGTCGGCAGATGGAAAGCTATCTGCTGGCACAGCATAGGAGCTAGTATGACTTTCTCATGGACGCTCTGGTGGAAGGAGGTGTGATGAAACGCCTTGACCTTGCCATCAACGATATGGCAGGAATCTTGGACATTCCAGAGCTGACAGAGAAATGCAACCATGAAGAATGTATTTCCGTATTCCGCAGCTTCAAGAACTATCGCAGCGGTGAGCTGGTGAGAAGCAATGAACAGGACAGATACGGAATGGGAAATACGCTTTATATCGGTTCGCTCAAATTGGAGGTTTATTTCTGTATCTACGAAAAGGACTATGAGCAGTATGTGAAATACGATATTCCGATTGAAGATACGAAAATCAAGAACCGTTTTGAAATCCGGCTGAAAAATGAGCGAGCCTATTATGCGGTGCGTGACCTGCTGACCTACCATGACGCAGAGCGTACCGCTTTTGACATTATCAATCGTTATATGCGGTTCACTGACAAGGAGGTGGAGAAAAGACGCAGCGAATGGCAGACCAATGAGAAATGGGCGTACTTTATCGGCTCTGATCGTGGGCGTTTGAAACTGACGACCAAACCAGAGCCTTATACGCTTGCAAGGACGCTGAACTGGATAAGCAGACAGGTAGCTCCCACTTGGAAAGTCTTACAGAAGATTGACAGTACCAATGGCACGACTTATCTGAAAGACATTTTAGACCATGCGAAGCTCACGGAGCGTCACAAAAAGCTGATTGAGCAGCAGACAACCTCTACGGAGGAAATGATTACAGAAACGGAGGAATGATAACATGAAGCATATCTTATTTGATTTACTCCTGTTCTCACTAGGGGCAGGATTCGGTGTAATTACCATGTGTCTTATGCAGGCAGGAGCAGCCGCAGACAAAGAAATTGAAATGATGGAAAGGAGCAGGAAATAATGAATTTCGGACAAAACTTATACAACTGGTTTTTATCTAATGCACAGAGCTTGGTACTTATGGCGATTGCGGTTATCGGCGTGTATCTTGGTTTCAAGCGTGAGTTTTCCAAACTGATTGGATTCTTGGTGATTGCCTTAATCGCTGTCGGCTTGGTGTTCAATGCCGCTGGCGTGAAAGACGTACTGTTGCAGTTATTCAATAAGATTATCGGGGCGTAACCTCTTTTAATCACTACAGAAATATGGTATTATATTTATTGCCCTGCCCCGCTCAACTGAGAGGTTGGGTTGATATGAGGTCTACGGACGGAATGAGGGCTAAAATTCTATCAGTATAGCGAGGTGAGTGTTATTATGAGTAAGATTAGTGATTTAGCAACAGTAGTAAGTTTTCTTATGATGGTTCTTTTAAAAATTATGGATACGAAAGTAGTAACCTCTCTGCTGTGCGGGGTGAAATAATGAGCAAGAAAATGCGAAAGAAAAAAATCAAAAAATATAATAAATTCTTTAGTTATAATTGTGTAGAAAGAAAAGACAGAAATTTTTCTTATAAAGATTTCAGTTATAGCAATTCTTATAATACACGTTTTACTAATTCAATATTTTATGGGAATAACTTTTATAAGGCAACTATGAAATATTGTGGATTCAATGGCTGTAGATTCAGCTTTATTGAATTTAAAAGTGCCAATTTTCGAGGCTGTCGATTTAAAGGTGCACAGTTTGAAAATGTGATTTTTGAGAATTGTAATTTGTCTAATACTCATTTTCAAGGAGCCACTTTTAAAAATGTATATTTTACTAATACTAGTTTAAAAAGTGCTAGAGGTATAAAGGATATTGACCTATTAACAAGAATAAATAATCATAATTTAAAACTTTCTTTGAGTTCTGAAATGTTAGAAGCAATAAATGAATGTAAAGCCAACCCATATATTGTATCTTCTGGAACAATTTTTTATAAGAAAAAAGGACGTTTAAGTAATGCTGAAAAAAGAGCAGAAAAGTCATTGTCTAAACAAGAGCGAAAATGTTTACAAAGAAAACGTCAAGAAGAGCTTTTATTACACCCAAAACAATTAACATTACATAAAGTAAATCTTGTTCGTTTATTAGACAATTATACTGAAAATGAAATTGCTAAAGGATTACATTTAGCTGCTATATCTATTGATAAGGATTTTTCCTCTCTTAGCTATTTCATACCATATATAAAAAAGGCAATCTAGTATTACTAAGCAGTAAATCTTAACGGTTTGCTGCTTTTTTCATGCAAATTTTTAAGATTGGAGGACAACATGAAAACAGATATTTTTGAAGATATGAAAGAGCGTGTCGGCTGTGAAAACATTTCCGATTTGCCCTACCGCAAACGTGCGGTGTGGGAAATCATCAAACAGCACTCGCCACTGGATTATCCAAAAGAACAGTTAGAAAAATTCGCCCATTATGTGTTCGGTGTAGATTATGCTGTTATATGGTGCTAGAATATAAATAGTAC
>DKUR01000059.1 GCA_002490775.1 Lachnospiraceae bacterium UBA7199
TCCCATAAACAAGTACCAGATAAAAAAGTCTGGAACATTGCATGGCCTTATGAGAGTACGCTCATTTACGCAGGATGACGCACACATTCTTATGAGAGAAGATCAGGTAATGGATGAGATACAAGGTGTTATGCGTCTTATTGATGAAGTTTATCAGAAGTTTGGTTTTTCATATGAAATTGAATTGTCAACGAGACCAGAGCATTCCATAGGAAGTGATGAGGATTGGCAGCTTGCTACGGAAGCTTTAGAAAAAGCAGTGCAGGGAATGGGTAAGTCTTATGTAGTAAATGAAGGAGATGGTGCATTCTATGGACCGAAACTTGACTTTCATCTAAAAGATTCCATAGGCAGAACATGGCAATGTGGAACGATTCAACTTGATTTTCAGCTTCCGCAAAGATTTGATATTGCCTATATTGGGGCAGACGGAGAGAAACATCGCCCGATTATGCTGCATAGAGTCGTATTTGGCTCAATAGAACGTTTTATAGGTATTTTATTAGAACATTATGCAGGGAAATTTCCTGTGTGGATTGCACCTGTACAAGTTAAGGTTCTTCCAGTTTCAGATAAATATAATGATTATGCCAAGAAAATTGAGAAGGTCTTGGAAGAAAAAGATATTCGGGTAGAAGTGGATGTTAGAAGTGAGAAACTTGGATATAAGATCCGCGAAGCACGCATGGATAAGGTGCCATATATGATTATCATAGGCGAAAACGAGAAAAAGAATATGTCTGTATCTGTAAGACAAAGAGATGCAGAGATTGATAAACAGGACATGGGAGAAATGAGCCTTGAACAAGTAATCAATTTGGTTAAGAGAGAGAGCCATTTGTGATTCCTAGTTTAGAGAATATGGAAGTATTTTTTGATGGATTCGCAAAGGAATATTGCTGATTTTATTTTGTGGAAGAAGAACCTAAGTTGTGCTATACTCATTTTGTATATGTCATAGCTTGGCTCTTCTTTTTTTGCCGAATGGTAGCAATATGATAAAGATATTATTTGTCTGTCGTGTCAACTATCAAACCGCGGTCGCAAAGGTAGTAGGATAATGGAAGAAATGGAGGATCATCATGCAGATTCAGGGAGATTATTCTTATTCAAATAATACTTATGAACATAAGCATACGCACCATATCACAAAGTGTCTGCATGAAGATGCGCATGGGCGGCAGCAGCCAGCGGCAGCAGGCATGAAAAATGACACCCTTTCCATGCAAAGCACCAGACAGGAAGCCGAACAGGAGCCCCTTAATCTTTATGAAACCGCAAAGAAAATTACTGAAGGGGATAAAAAGGGTACAAGCTTTTTAAAGGGAATTTGGGAAGCTATGGGGGAAGAAACGCAGCAGAGCAGTCAGAAGCCCTCTTTATCTTTAGGCCGGCGCATTTCAGTAAGGGCAGCGGCGGCAGTATCATCGGCTGTCAGGCTGATTACTCCTTATGGATTGATAAACAAATTAGAGAATGTGAAAGAAAAAATAAAGACAGGAACAAGAAAGGTACTGAAACGTTTAGGAAAAAAAGAAGAAGCTTTCACTGCACTTACTGATCCGAAAGAGAGCTTTACAGGCCGCAAGGAGGGAGAGCGGAGATCTGACGGGCATAAGGAAAAGGGAACCAGAATAAAGGCGGAACCCATTTCCACAGCAGGAATGCAGGACAGTCATTTGATGGATTCTTACAGTAAAACAGGTGCATACTGCCGCCTGAATGAGAACATGACTTATCAGAAAAAAGGTGCATCGGAAAAACAGCGCACAGATATGCCAAAAGATGTCGTATAAATTGAAAATGTGGAAAGAATACACTATAATGAGTGTAGTTAGTAAATGTTGATTCGACAAATGCCAAAGGGAGGCTGCTATGTGTACAAAAGTCCAGCTAGATAATATATCCCAGCAGATAGCACAATCTTATCGTTTTGTATATGGAAATGATATTGTTGCAATTTATTTATATGGTTCTTATGCCAGAGAAGATTATGATAATGAATCTGATATAGATATTACGGCCATTGTTAAAGGAAATAGAATGGACTTGCAAAATAAGCTAAAGCAGGTATGGAATATGTCTGCTGATATTGGATTGGAAAATGATATTATTGTTTCCCCCACAGTAATACCATTTGATGAATATGAGATGTATAAGCAAACACTGCCTTATTATATTAACATATGGAAAGAAGGGAAGCGGATTGGATAATTTAATGAATTATAGGCTTGATAATGCAAAGGAAAAGCTGGAATCAGCTAAGCTATTGCTTGATGCTGGAAAATATCGTGATTCAATAGGACGTTCCTATTATGCTATATTTACGTCTGTGAGAGCTGTCCTAGCAAATGATAAAGTAGATTTTTCAAAGCATTCTGGCGTGATTGCATACTTTCAGAAAGAATATATTAAGACAGGAAAGTTTGATGTAAAATATTCAAGGCATTTACAAACAGCTTTTCAAATTAGAAATAGCTGTGATTATACAGAAAATCAAGATAATATCATTTGTTTAGATGAAAATATTGGAGATGTCCATAATTTATATTTAATCAATAGTGATTCTAAAATATTTATATGCCATCTGGATAATTATGATATATCTTGTTTATGCAAAGGCAATTGAAATCAGGGAGAGCTTAGAAGCTGAGAGTTGAAAAATATTTTATTGCTTTAGATATCCCATGTGACCAAACATATTGAAATTTAAGCCATTTTTAAGTTATCAGCACTCGACTGAAAAGTCTAAAGATGAATAAATGCTTGATAAACCTCTTTGAAAACGGTATACTTAACTTATTATAGAGAAAGGGATTTTGGGAGAAGGCTATGGGTTACGAGACGGTGTCTTACGATAAAAGAATTAAGGAAAATATCAGAAATTATACATTATCCAATCTATATGATATGGAAATGATAAAGAAATATTTGACGAACCTGGCCGAAATGCTGGAGATAAATATTCTTCTTACCAATCGTCATGGAGAAAAGGAAATTGTAATCGGTGACAGCTTCTTAGGTTTTCATCCCAATACAGCGGAAGAACCAGGGCGTAAAATACGTATTCAAAATCATACCGTTGGCCATCTTTATATAAAGAAGCTGGGCAGCTTAGATGAACAACTTATGGATGAAATGATAGAAGGCACCCTGGAGCTGCTAATGGAGTTGGGAAGAGAAGTATATCTTCACAGAGAAAACAGTATTTATGTGGAAGAATTGGAAAAGCAGTTGGAAGATAAGCGGCGTGTAAGCAGCCAGAATGAGCGGGAAGATATACTTACCGGGGTATATAATAAAATTTATTTTGAAAACCGGATGAATATCATTGACAGGTCGTTGGTGGTTCCAGTTGCTGTAATCAATGTGAATATCAACGACTGGAAGTTTGCCAATGATCATTTTGGAGACGAAGAAAGTGACAGACTGATCAAGACAGTGGCTGACCTTATAAGGAAGGAAGCTAAACCAGAATATGTCATAGGAAGAATTGATGGGGATGTGTTCGGTGTTTTAGTGCCTATGCCGGAGGATGGAGAAGTGGAAGATTTTGTGGAGCGCCTTAGGAGGAGCTGCGATACATATGAAGATCCTAAATTGGCTCCATCAGTGGCAGTGGGAGTGGTGTATAAAACAAACACAGAGGAATCCCTGGAAGAAAAACTTTCAGACGCAGAATATGAAATGTTTAACAATAAGTTTGAGGTAAAAAATGCTCCCGGGTATCAGGAGCGGCTCAGAAAAGGAATTAATTAAGAGAACCGGAATCGGTTCTCTTTTTTAAAAAATAAACAAATTATTAAATCGTTCTCATAAGACAAAAATAAGAAAACAAGAGAAAAAAAGAGATATAAAGAGAAAACAAAAGAAAAAGCAATGAAATATGATTGTAATACCATTTGCAAAGCTGTGCATATAAAACTAATATATGTTTTAGTAATTAGCACTCAATACAAATGAGTGCTAACAAGAAAGAAAAAGCGAAAGAAAAGCATGGAGCAAAAAATAAAGGAGGCATTTAAAATGAAGTTAGTACCATTAGCAGACAGAGTTGTATTAAAGCAGTTAGTTGCAGAAGAAACCACGAAATCAGGTATCGTTTTACCTGGACAGAATAAGGAAAAACCCCAGCAGGCAGAAGTAATCGCAGTAGGCCCCGGCGGTGTGGTAGACGGCAAAGAGATCAAAATGGAAGTTAAGGTGGGAGATCAGGTTATTTATTCTAAATATGCCGGAACAGACGTTAAGATCGAAGAAGAGGAATTTATTATCGTAAAACAAAGCGATATTTTGGCAGTCATCCAGTAAGAAGCTTTTTGGCGAAAGAAAAATACCAGTATCAGTAAATAGTTAAATAAATATATTAGGAGGCAGATAACAATGGCAAAAGAAATCAAATATGGCGCAGAAGCGCGTGCAGCACTGGAATCAGGTGTAAATCAACTGGCAGACACAGTCAGGGTAACCTTAGGACCGAAAGGAAGAAATGTAGTTTTAGATAAATCCTTTGGTGCTCCCCTTATCACAAATGATGGTGTTACCATTGCAAAGGAAATCGAGTTAGAGGATGCTTTTGAAAACATGGGGGCACAGCTTGTTAAGGAAGTTGCAACCAAGACCAATGATGTGGCTGGTGATGGTACCACTACAGCAACTGTACTTGCACAGGCAATGGTAAATGCAGGTATGAAGAACCTGGCAGCAGGCGCTAATCCCATTATCTTAAGAAAAGGTATGAAGAAGGCAACTGATGTTGCCGTGGAAGCAATTGCAAAGATGAGCTCAAAAGTAAAAGGAAAAGAGCATATTGCAAGAGTAGCTGCAATTTCTGCTGGAGATGATGAAGTAGGACAGTTGGTTGCAGATGCAATGGAAAAGGTATCAGGAGACGGCGTTATTACCATTGAGGAAAGCAAGACCATGCAGACAGAGCTTGATCTGGTAGAAGGTATGCAGTTCGACAGAGGATACATTTCTGCATATATGGCTACCGATATGGATAAGATGGAAGCAGTTCTTGAAAATCCCTACATTTTGATCACAGACAAGAAGATTTCCAATATTCAGGAAATCCTGCCTTTGTTAGAGCAGATCGTTCAGTCTGGTGCAAAACTTCTGATTATTGCGGAAGATGTGGAAGGTGAAGCCCTCACTACCCTGATCGTGAATAAACTGCGCGGTACATTCAATGTTGTAGCTGTTAAGGCTCCTGGCTATGGTGACAGAAGAAAAGCTATGCTGGAAGACATTGCTATCCTTACAGGCGGCCAGGTAATCAGCGAAGAACTTGGTCTTGACTTAAAAGAAACCACAATGGATCAGTTAGGACGTGCAAAATCTGTTAAGGTTCAGAAAGAAAATACAGTTATTGTTGATGGAGAAGGCGACAAGGCAGCAATTGCTGCAAGAATCAATCAGATCAAAGGACAGATCGAAGAAACCACATCTGATTTTGATAAAGAAAAATTGCAGGAAAGACTTGCAAAACTGGCAGGCGGTGTAGCTGTAATCCGCGTAGGCGCTGCAACTGAAACAGAAATGAAAGAAGCAAAACTTCGTCTTGAGGATGCCCTTGCAGCTACCAGAGCAGCAGTGGAAGAAGGAATTATCTGCGGCGGCGGTTCTGCTTATGTTCATGCAGCTAAGGAAGTAGTAAAACTGGCAGATACATTGGAAGGCGATGAAAAGACAGGCGCACAGATTGTCTTAAAGGCACTGGAAGCTCCTTTATACCACATTGTTGCAAATGCTGGTCTTGAAGGCAGCGTAATCATCAATAAAGTAAGTGAATCTGAGGTTGGTGTTGGATTTGATGCTTTGAAGGAAGAATATGTGGATATGGTAACAGCAGGGATTCTTGATCCTGCCAAAGTTACAAGAAGCGCACTTCAGAATGCAACAAGCGTTGCATCTACTCTTCTTACCACAGAGTCTGTTGTTGCAAACATTAAAGAAGATGCACCTGCAATGCCTGCAGGCGGCGGAATGGGCGGTATGATGTAAAACCGTAATCTTTATAAAAGAATGTTTTAAACAGGTATGCAAAGTTTTTTGCATACCTGTTTTGTGATTTGGGAAAACTTGTAAGAGCATTCGTGTCAATAACTTTTGAAAATGTC
>DKUR01000034.1:0-28412 GCA_002490775.1 Lachnospiraceae bacterium UBA7199
TCAAAGATTGTGAGAAGAGGTTAAGAAATGTGATGGAAAAAATATAGTTATGCAATATTTTAAGCACCTTGAAAACTTCATATCTTATACAAGGGAAGCAGAAGTATCCTAAAAATATTCTAAAAAGATTGTTTCAAAGAGAGCCGATATTTTTGTAAAATCTTCTTGAGATTATAAAATGATTGTGTTATAGTAAATGTATGAATTAAATCACGCACATAAAGTTTCTAGACTTCTTAGTGCATTATCGGTTATCCGATATCCTGGCTTTTCGCCAAAGATTCATACAATTAAAATACTTATAATAGGCGAAAAGAAAGATTTTGCCTATTCAGATCACAGGAGGATGAAAAATGGTAGACAAAGAAATGCTTGCAGCAATGGAAGACTTGCTGGACAGGAAACTGGAAGAAAAACTGGACAAGAAACTGGATGAGAAATTAGACGAGAAATTTGATCAGAAGTTGAAGCCGATTAATATGAAGTTAGATAATTTGGAAACAACGGTGAAAAAATTAGACGAGCGCGCATCCAGGCTGGAGATATCAGTAGAGAATTTGAAAGACGGAATGGAAAAATTAAGCGAACGTACATCCAGGTTAGAAACATCAGTGGAAAAACTGGAAGAACACATGACATATGTCAAGGTAGTACAGCTAGAAAACAATGTAATTCCAAGATTAAATACTATAGAAAAGTGTTACGTAGATGCGTCAAAGAGATATTTAGAGCGGACAGAACAGATGGATAGAATGGATGTAGATATTAGCATTTTAAAGCAGACAGTTACAAGCCACAGTGAGCAGTTAAAAAAAGCACAATAAATCAAAGTAAAAACTCCCGGTATAAGATAGGAAGAAATCTTGTGGCGGGGGTTTTTCTTTGCCACCCAATAATATGGAGGAATAAAAGTTTGTTAAAAAAAGAAATTCAGAAAAATAAAGCGGAACTAGCAATACATATTTTAATCAGCTTTGTAATAGGAGTTTATCCGCTTCTACTGTTTGAATTTAATATAGGAAGTTTTAGGATTCAACATTTGATCCTGGTGATTTGTGCTTTAGGTGTACTTTTGTACTGCTTTTTGTTGATAAGATCAGGAGAATGGTCATTACATTTTTGCAGGAACAGGCTGGGATTTGCAATAGCGGTACTGACACTTTATGTATTTATCAAAATGATATATAAAATAATAATTACTAATGAAAAGAATTTAGTAAGTTATGAATATGAAATGACTATATTAGCTTTGAGTGCATTATTCTTTTTAATAATATCAAAACCAGAGCTTAAAGTATATTATTTTGATATATTATGTTATTCGGCTTTGGTGGTATTTGCGTTGCTGTTGATGAAATATTTCTGTGGGGATGGGGCAGATGCTGTGGCAGCAGTTTTAATGAAAGACAAGGAAGGAATAGCATCTTATACAATACTTGTCTGTATCGTAGGGCTTTGGCAGTATTTGAAATGCAAAGACAGGCTCAGGTCTTTCTTTTACATAGGTGTATTAGTGATTGGATTTTTGGTTTTATTTGTAAATCAGAACAGAGTAAGTATTTGGATTATGACAATGGTGTTTCTTGCGATTCCAATAATTTATCGTCCCACAGCAGAACTGGTAAAGAAAGATATGCAAATGCTTTTTGTTTTTTTATTTATGCTGTGCAATATGAGTCTGCTCACAAATTATACAAAACTGTTGCTTGTAGATATACATTATGACCTGGAGCAAAGTGTTTATTTGGAATTACTGGCTGCAATTGGAGGAGTTTTCTTTTTTAAATATTGGGACAGGATTCCGGAAGGAGTAGACTTGAAGAGGCTGGTCATGAGAAGAATGCGGCGGGGATATCAGTTTTTACTGAAGTTGATCGGTATTATTTTGATAGGAATCTTATTGGGGGGAAGCTGCTGGAGCAGCCTTCCTGATAGTTTTGGAATGACAGCGGTAAAAGGTTTTGCAATTTCGCTGGTAAATGAAGTGTATCAGGGAAAAAGTGCTTTTTATTTATGTTTTGAACAGTTTGGAGTGATTGGAAGCCTGCTAATATTGAATGTATGTGCTTTTTTGATTACAGAGGTCAGGAGAAATTACAGGCTTGATAAACCAGCCACAGGAATGTTGACTTTAGTTGCAAGTGTTTTTTTTATACAACTTTTATTTTGGAAGGTAAGTATAAGTACATTGCCGGTATACTGGGTTTTTACAGTATTGGCAGTTTCTTATAAAGAAGAGAAAGAAAAAGTGTCTATTAGTAAAATTAAATTTGAATAAGGAGAGTGTTAAAAATGAAAAGAATTTTACTTGTGTTTGCAGCAGTTTTGTTTCTGGGAAGCATGATTGCTTTGCCGGTAAGGGAAGATGAACTACAGCGGGAAGAGGGATTCACCGAATTGAGTCAAATTATGGTAGCAAATGAAGCGGTTGAAGCCAAGGAAATACCGGATAGTAAGGGAAATACGGTTATTACTTATGAAAGTGGTGCATATGTATTTGTAATTGGAGAAACGGAAAATGGGTGGTATAAGGTTTCTTACCAAGATAAGGAGGGATATGTAAAGAAGTCAGTGCTGACTGTGCAGGAGTTCGATGTGGAAGGAATGGATAAGGAATTTCAGGAAATAGAAGCAGAGGGCAAATTGGTCATAGAAGAAGTGGAACGATATCGGGCGGAGGCAAAACGTTCCCGAATATGGGGAATTATTATTGTGCTTTTGGTGGTTGGAATTTTTGCAACAGGCATTATTTCAACAACAAGAATGGGAGAAGAAAAGAAGAAAGCTGCTGAGAGCACAGATTTATTTAATGGAGAAAGTGGTGAAAAGAAAGAAAAGCAGAAAATAGGGGAGGAGATTATTGATCTGGACCAGGAAGATTAAGTCACTTTGTTTTACGAAAAATTTGGAAAAGATTTATAGAAAATTAAAAAATGCTGTGTAATTCTTTATTATAATATAATTTGTGTAAAAGCACATGTGATATTAATGCACAAAGGATGAGGCGGGATGGAACTGGAATTTATCGATGTTTCAAGACCAGAGCAGCGCAGGAGGCATGTAGAGGAAAGAAAGAGGCCTCCAAAGAAAAGAACAGCAGCAGCCAGAAAAATTGACAGCGTACAAAAGGCAAAAGAGATCGAATTACAGTGCCAGCGGGTAATAAGAAGCAGGAAGCGTAAAAGAAAAAGACGTATCATAAAGAGTGTTATTGTATTATGTGAATTAGGTTTTATCATTATTTTAGGCTTTTTAGTTTATTATCTGTTAAGAGCAGTGATATTAAATGAGCCTGGTGGGAAAAAAGATGTTGTGGAGGCAGTTTCTGTTCATAGAACAGAAATGATTGAAGCAAATGATGCGCAGAAGCCTGAAATTATGGAGGACTTTCTTACGGTAAATGAATATTCCCGGCCAGGTGAGGAATTACAAAGTGTAAATAATCTTTTTGTACATTATACAGCAAATCCGGGAACTAGTGCTGCGCAAAACAGGAGTTATTTTGAGAATCTTGGTATTACAGGAGAAACTTCAGCCAGTGCACATTTTGTAATAGGATATGATGGAGAAATCATTCAATGTATACCATTAAACGAAATTGCTTATGCGGTGATGCAGCGGAATTATGATTCAATTTCCATAGAATGCTGTTATTTGTCAGAGGATGGAAAGTTTACAGATGCCACTTATCAGTCGTTGATCAAACTGTGCGCATGGCTTTTGAAAGAATATAATCTTGCACCGGAAGATATGAGAAGACATTATGATGAAGGTGGTAAAAAGTGTCCTCTTTATTATGTTGAGCATGAAGAGGCATGGGATCAATTCATTAATGATTTGGAAAAATATATTATGGATGAACAAGTGTGATAAAAACAGCGGACTGCCAAAAGTGGACCGCTGTTTTTATGTAGAAATCATATGGATTATTAATTCATGGAATGTTTTTTATTGACAGAATAACGCAATAAATGTAGAATAATAACATATGTTATACATAAGAAGAGGTGGCTTACATGGCTAGAAAAGAATCTATTACAAAAGAAGACATTCTAAAAGCAGCATTTGAAATACTTAAGGAGGAAGGGGCTGGACAAGTTACGGCCAGAAAGCTGGCAGCAAAGGCCAATTGTTCTACTCAGCCGATTTTTCGGGTGTATAGCAATATGGAAAAGCTTATGGAAGAATTGTTTGGAGAAGCATGCCGCTTTTTTGAGGAATTTTATGCAAGTGTGCCAAGAGTAACAGTAACTCCATTTGTAAATTTAGGACAAGCATACATAAAATTTGCTGAAAAACATAAAAGGATTTTTGAATTTATTTTTTTATCTCCTGAAAGATATGGAAGAAGTATGTATGACCTTGTAAATTGCAGTACTGGAAATGTGAGTAAGGAAATACAGGCTGCCACATCACAGGGATGCCGGAATGCCAGTGATCTTTTTATGAAAATGTGGATATTCATACATGGAGCAGCGTGTATGTCTCTTACAGGGGATTATGATCTTTCAGAGGAAGAAACGATGCGTATGCTGAAGGACGCATATCAGTCTTTTAAGTAAGAATACAGATAACAGTTGAAATGTTTTCAGAGTTGAAAGGACATGGCTTTAAGTATGGTTGAACAGCAGGAAAAGGCAGTGGAAATTAATCATGATATTATTTCCAGAATGAATGACAAATATATGAAGATGAGTAAGGGGCATAAGGCGGTAGCTGCTTACATATCAGATCATTATGAACAGGCGGTATTTATGACTGCCGCAAAACTTGGTGAGACGGTAGGCGTTAGCGAATCTACGGTGGTGCGCTTTGCTATGGGGCTGGGCTATGAAGGGTATCCTGAGTTTCAAAAGGCACTGGCGGAATGGGTTAAAAACAAATTAAATTCTGTTCAGAAAATTGGAGCTAAGTATGGGAAAAGCTCCCAGTCCGAGGTTTTTCATTCTGTTCTTAATGCAGATATTGAGAAAATAAAGGACACCTTAGTGAGTCTGGATATTGTAGCATTCGAGGCGGCTGTTGATATTATTTTGGAGGCAGATACAATTTATCTGGTGGGAGTGAGGAGCTGTGAACCACTTGCTGATTTTCTACATTTTTACCTGAATATGATTAGAGGAAATATTGTACTTGTAAAAACAACAAGTGTTACGGAAATGTTTGAACAGATGATACGCATTAATGAGCGGGACGCAATTATAGGAATCAGTTTTCCAAGATATTCCATGCGTACTTTAAAGGCAATGGAATTTGCCAATGACAGGAATGCAAAAGTAATTACCATTACAGACAGTATCCATTCTCCGATGAACCTTTATTCTTCCTGCAATCTGCTGGCACGAAGTGATATGGTTTCTATTGTTGACTCTCTTGTAGCGCCTCTTAGTGTGATCAATGCGCTGGTGGTTGCACTTTGCCTAAAACAGCCGGAGATTGTAAAAAAGAATCTGGAAATGCTGGAAGATGTGTGGAACAACTATCAGGTTTATTTGAATGATGAAATAAATTTTATAGATGAAGAACCTATGCTGAATTATCCGCTTATGAAAAAGGAAGAGCATAATATATGAAACATGTGATTGTAATTGGCGGCGGAGCGGCGGGAATGATGGCGGCTATAGCAGCAGCGGAAGAAGGGGCAAAGGTCAGCCTGCTTGAGCAAAATGAAAAGACAGGGAAGAAAATTTTCATCACTGGAAAGGGCAGATGTAATCTAACCAATGCCTGCGATCAGGAAATTTTTTTTGAAAATGTAGTTAATAATGGAAAGTTTTTATACAGTGCTTTTTACAAAATGGATAATTACTCTACAATGAAGTTTTTTGAAGATGCGGGCTGTCCTCTAAAAAAAGAACGGGGAGAGCGTATTTTTCCGGTATCAGACCATTCTTCAGATGTTATTGCGGCATTAAACCGGCAGATGGCAAAAAGGGGTGTCAAAGTATATCTACATGCCAGAGCGAAAGAAATTTTAATATCCCGAAAAGATGAACCTGCAAGAAAATCTGTAAATATAGAAAAGGATTCAAAAGCTGATGTGAAAAGGCAGGGAATAATGCCTTATATTACAGGGGTAAGGCTTGCTGATGGAAAAATATTAAATGCAGATGCAGTAATTATAGCAACTGGTGGAAGATCCTATGAAGCTACTGGTTCAACAGGAGATGGGTACAGATTTGCAGAAGCAGCAGGTCACACGATTAAGGAGATTAAACCTGCATTAGTTCCTTTTGTTGTGAAAGAGGACTGGTGTATGAAGTTACAGGGGCTTTCTCTTAAAAATGCAGCTATTTTATTAAGAAATGAAAAGAAAATAATATATGAAGGTTTTGGGGAAATGCTTTTTACCCATTTTGGCGTCAGTGGGCCGATGATCTTAAGTGCCAGCAGTTATTACAGTAAGAAATATTACGGAATGCCTGCCGCTCTTTCCATTGATCTTAAACCGGCATTAGCAAAAGAACAATTAGATAAAAGACTTCTTAAGGATTTTGATGAAAATAAAAACCGGCAGTTTAAAAATGCGCTGGATGGACTTTTCCCTTCAAAATTAATTCCTGTTATGATAAAATTATCTGGAATTTTACCAGAAAAGAGAGTAAATGAAATCACAAAGGAAGAAAGAGCAGGGTTGATTGAATGTATAAAAAATCTTACACTGACGGTTACAGGAACCAGAGATTTTCACGAAGCAATCATAACCCAGGGAGGCGTTCACGTAAAGGAAATTAATCCCTCTACTATGGAATCAAAGCTGGTAAAAGGGCTTTTCTTTGCAGGGGAGGTGCTTGATGTGGATGCATTGACAGGGGGATTTAATCTGCAGGCTGCCTGGTCGACCGGGTATCTTGCAGGAAATAGCGCAGCAAAGGAATGAGACAGTAAATAATAAAAATGTATAGAAGGGTAGATAAGAATGAGTTATCAGATTGCAATAGACGGACCGGCAGGAGCAGGTAAAAGCACTATTGCCAGAAAAGTGGCAAAGCAAAAAGGCTTTATATATGTAGATACAGGAGCAATGTATCGAGCTATGGCTTACTATCTTCTGACCAAAAAGGTAAATCCGGAAGATGAACATGGGATAGAAGAAAATTGCAAGAATGCGGATATCACCATTTGCTATGAAGGTGGAGAACAGGTAGTGCTTTTAAATGGCGAAAATGTAAATGGGGTAATCCGCCGCGAAGAGGTAGGAAATATGGCATCGGCCAGCAGTCCTAATCCTAAAGTGAGAGAGCGGCTGACTCTTTTGCAAAAGGAGCTTGCGAAAACAAACAATGTAGTCATGGATGGGCGCGACATAGGTACCTGCGTGCTTCCAGATGCAGATGTGAAGGTTTATTTGACTGCAAGTGCTAGGGTGAGAGCCAAGAGAAGATTTGATGAACTTAGCGAAAAAGGGATTTCTTGTGATATTGAACAGATAGAAGCTGATATTATGAAAAGGGACGAGCAGGATATGACAAGAAAAGTGGCGCCTTTAAAACAGGCAGAAGATGCGGTGCTGGTGGATTCTTCCAATATGAGCATTGATGAAGTTGTAGGTGTTATACTTGATTTGTGCGAAAAATGTGAAAAAGAAAGGGATTGCAGATGGAAGTAATACTTGCAAAAAGCGCTGGCTTTTGTTTTGGTGTAAAGCGTGCAGTGGAAAAAGTCTATGAACAGATAGATACAGGAAAAAAGATATACACTTATGGCCCTATCATTCATAATGAGGAAGTAGTCAGGGACTTGGAGAAACGTGGTGTCAAGGTGGTGGCAAGCGTAGAGGAACTGGCGGCACTAAAGGAAGGCACGGTGGTAATCCGGTCTCATGGTGTACCAAAAAAGATTTACGAATTAATGGAAAAAAATGGAATAGAGTGTGTTGATGCAACCTGTCCTTTTGTGAAAAGAATACATGATATTGTGGAAAAGGAAAGCGCCAATGACAAAAAGATTATCATTATTGGCAATCCTGGGCATCCCGAAGTAGAAGGAATCATGGGATGGGCAAAGACAGATGCACAGGTGATAGAATCTGTGCAGGAAGCTGAAAATTTTCGGGGAGATATTTCCAAACCTCTGTGTATTGTATCCCAGACGACATTTAACTACAACAAATTTCAAGAATTAGTTGAAATTTTTCAAAAAAGAGGTTACAATGTTAATGTTGTAAATACTATCTGTAATGCGACAGAAGAACGACAGACACAGGCACGCGATATTGCGGCCAGAGTCGATGCAATGATAGTAATAGGTGGCAGGCACAGTTCAAACACGCAGAAGCTCTATGAAATATGCTGTGAGAAGTGTGAAGCTACATATTTTATACAGACACTGGAAGATTTGCATTTAGAACTACCTAAGACTGCTACTCTGGTGGGTATTACTGCGGGGGCTTCCACCCCCAACAATATTATTGAGGAGGTTCAAAATTATGTCAGAATTAACTTTTGAACAAATGTTGGAAGAATCATTAAAGACAATACATACAGGAGAGGTAGTTGAAGGTACAGTCATTGATGTTAAGCCTGAAGAAATTATTCTTAACATTGGTTATAAGTCCGATGGTGTCTTAACCAGAAACGAATATACTAATGAACCCAATGTAGACTTGACGACTGTTGCAAAGCCGGGCGATACTATGGAAGTTAAAGTTCTTAAGGTAAACGACGGCGAGGGACAGGTTATTTTAACTTATAAAAGACTTGCAGCAGACCGAGGCAACAAGAGAATTGAAGAAGCCTTCAACACGAAAGAGGTACTTACTGCAAAGGTTGCACAGGTATTAGAAGGCGGGTTAAGTGTGATTGTGGACGAGGTGAGGATCTTCATTCCGGCCAGCCTTGTTTCAGATGTATATGAAAAAGATCTTACCAAATACGCAGGTCAGGAAATTCAATTTGTGATCAGCGAATATAATCCTAAGAGAAGAAGATATATAGGAGACCGTAAGCAGCTTCTTGTTGCAGAAAAGGCGGAGCAGCAGAGAAAGCTTCTTGAGAGCATTCAGGTTGGTGATGTGGTTGACGGTGTTGTCAAGAATGTAACTGATTTTGGTGCATTTATTGACATTGGCGGAGCTGATGGTCTGCTTCATATTTCTGAAATGTCATGGGGACGCGTTGAAAATCCTAAGAAAGTATTTAAAGTTGGCGATAAGGTTAAAACATTTATTAAAGATATTTCCGGCACTAAGATTGCTTTAAGCCTTAAATTTGATGATGCAAATCCTTGGAAAAATGCAGAAGAAAAGTATGCAGCAGGAAATGAAGTGACAGGCAAGGTTGCCAGAATGACTGACTTTGGAGCTTTCATCGAATTAGAGCCGGGTGTAGATGCACTGCTTCATGTATCACAGATTTCGAAAGAGCATATTGAGAAACCTGCAGATATCCTTAAAGTTGGCGATGAAGTTACCGCCAAAGTAGTAGATTTTAACAGCGAAGACAAAAAAATCAGCTTAAGCATTAAGGCGTTGCTTGCACCTGAATCAGAAGAGGAAGAAGCAAAGGGAGCAGAAGAAGAGGATGCTGATGTTGTGTCAGTTGATATTGATGCAGTGATCGCAGCAGAGGATACGAAAGAAGAAAGTTCAGAAGAAAATTAAATCAATCAAGGCGGACTTGCTATGGCTTATGATTATGAAAAATTTAAAGCAGCTGTTTTAGCGCTTACAAGGATTGACCTTAATGCATATAAAGAGAGGCAGATGAAGCGGCGGATTGATGCGCTGATTTCCAAACATGGAATTAAGGATTATGAGAGTTACATACAGGTCCTGAAGACGGATAAAGCGCGATTCGAAGAATTTATCAATTACCTTACGATAAATGTTTCAGAATTTTATCGTAATCCCGATCAATGGAGACTTATGGATAAAGAAATTATACCTGAGTTGATCGGTAAATTTGGTAAAACTCTTAAAATATGGAGTGCGGCTTGCTCTACTGGAGATGAACCGTATTCTTTAGTGATGGCTTTGTCCAGACATATTCCCCTTAATATGATACGGATTACAGCTACGGATCTTGATAAGCAGGTCATTGCAAAGGCTAAAGTCGGCCTTTACAATGAGAAGAGTATTGCAGCGGTTCCGGATGATTTTAAGAAGAAATATTTTACAAAAATAGGTCTTTCTTATCAAATCTCGGATGAGATCAAATCAAGGGTTACCTTTTCTGAACATAATCTTTTAGGAAATGATTATGGAAAAGATTTCAATATGATCGTCTGTCGTAATGTGCTTATTTACTTTACTGAGGAAGCAAAAGACGAAGTATTTCGGAAATTTTATAATTCCTTAAAACCAGGTGGAATTTTGTTTATTGGAAGTACAGAACAGATTATCAATCATAAAGATATGGGATATGAACGGAAAAATTCGTTCTATTATGAACGTCCATTAAATTAATTGAATAAGAAAATATTTTTATAGAAAAGAAGACATCATGTGATGTCTTCTTTTCTCATTAGGGTTACTCTTGCTGGAGAGCCATTTCATTTAAAATGTGGCTTGCATAAATTGAAAATAATTCCCGGTTCTTTTTAATATCGTCGGTCAACTCGAAAAATAAATCTTTGCTTTTATATTCTCTCTTGAAGAAAGGCTCTACCAGTACCTTCCATTGAGGTAGAAAACGAGATATCTTGCGGGTATAACAATTTGATGCACTTGCCTGTACGCGGTATTCCTTGTCTACAAAAGAGGAAATTGATTTGTGAAGAGCCACATCCTCTGTTGGAAGGTAATAATAGTCTTTATAGTTAGCATAAAAATACTTGAGTTCTTCTTCATAAATGGGAACGATCAGGGTGCCCTCGTGATCCTGTCCCTTAAAGTAGCAGCCTTTTCCCATAAAAGAAACAGGAATGGGAAGAGAGGGAGCAAATACCAACTGAAGAATCAGTTCTTTCCGGGGAACTCCATGAATATCATTGTAATAATTAGCCTGTACTTTCCGGGCTTTAATATCACAGTTAAACAGGTCGTAATAATGAAGAACAGGGAGAACCTCAAGCAGTCCTTTCATGTCGTCTGAATTATGAAGGAGAAGGGTGCGGTACAGGCTGTAGTCATGGGAAATAATATAATCCGAATAAACTTTTATTAATTCGCTTCCGTTATAGGTGTCTTCGCGGCTGATGCCAAGAAATTGCTCTATTGTCTTAAGCTTGCAATCGGGCAGCTTTAAGAAATTTTTGTATGGCATGATACGCCGGTAAATATCCAATCCTTCCATATTATGAAAGCTGCATGGCAGCCCATATTTGGCAGCTTTGTTTTTTATAAAAGGGAGATCGAAGGAGTTTCCATTATAATGAATTAAATAGGAATAATTTCCTGCAAAAGCTAAAAAAGATTTGATCAGTTCGGCTTCTTCGTCAGGAGACTGTGCAAACCATTGACGGATGATCCAGTTTCCTTCTGAATAAAAAGCACATCCAATCAGGTAAATAGAGGAACCGGAAGAGAGAAAACCGGTGGTTTCTATATCTAAAAACAATATTTGATTTAAGGGAGCCAGACGCTCTAAAGGATATTTTAACCTGAAATTTCCCAGGATGATTTCTTCTGTTTTCATTGAGACCTCCTAACATTATATTCTTAAGTGTAGCATATTTTTCAAAATTACAGTAGTATTTTCGACAAAAAAATAGTATATTTATAATGACAGCTTTAATGAGAAAAAAGGGCTGAACTGTTATTATATGGAGAAAGAGGGTTATCAAGTGGCAAGATTAACATTTTCGGGAGGAATTCATCCTTATGATGGTAAGGATTTGTCCAAGAATGAGCCGATCAGGGAAGTCTTACCTAAGGGCGATCTGGTTTATCCGTTGAGCCAGCATATTGGGGCACCGGCTCAGCCAATCGTGAAAAAAGGCGACAGAGTTCTTACAGGGCAGAAGATTGCAGAGGCAGGAGGGTTTGTGTCTGCGCCTATTTATGCGACCGTATCAGGGACAGTGAAAGCAGTAGAGCCCAGAAGAGTGGTTACCGGAGACAATGTGATGAGCATTGTGGTTGAAAATGATGGGCTGTATGAAGAAATAGACTGGCCGGAGGTTAAGCCCTTTGAGGAACTGAACAGGGAAGAAAAAATAACCATGATCAGGGAGGCCGGAATTGTAGGTATGGGAGGCGCGGGTTTCCCTACAGCAGTGAAGCTTTCTCCCAAAGAGCCTGAAAAAATTGAATATGTGATTGTAAATTGTGCAGAGTGTGAACCATATTTGACTTCTGATTATCGTAAAATGTTAGAGGAACCGGAAAAGCTGATCGGAGGGCTAAAGGTCTCATTAAGCTTATTTGAAAATGCACGGGGAATTCTTGCGGTGGAAGATAATAAACCTGAATGTATTGCAAAGCTAAAAAAGCTTACCAAAGATGAAAATAAAATTGCAGTTAAGGCATTAAAAACAAAATACCCACAAGGTTCAGAGCGTCAGCTTATTTATGCCACTACCGGGCGGGCCATTCATTCTGCCATGCTGCCGGCTGATGCAGGATGCGTTGTGAATAATGTGGATACGGTAATTGCAATTTATAATGCGGTAATTGAGGGAAGACCATTAATGTATAGAATTGTTACCGTTACAGGAGATGCAATTGCACATCCATGTAATTTTAAGGTGCGAATTGGTACTAATTACCATGAGCTGGTTGATGAGGCCGGAGGATTTAAACAGCAGCCTGTTAAGATCATATCTGGTGGCCCAATGATGGGCTTTGGTATTTTTGATCTGGATGTACCTGCGACGAAAACTTCTTCTGCGCTGCTGTGTCTGACAAAGGATGAAGTATCTGCAATGGAGCCTAGTGCATGTATTAACTGCGGGAAGTGCGTGGAAGTATGCCCTGGAAGAGTGGTGCCAAGAAAACTGGCAGATTACGCAGAACATTATGATGAAGAAGCTTTTGTAAAAAATAACGGTATGGAGTGCTGCGAATGCGGCTGCTGCAGTTACATTTGTCCTGCAAAGCGCCCCTTGACGCAGGTGATTAAATCCATGCGTAAAATGCAGCTTGCGAAAAAGAAAAAGTAGGAGGAAAGAACGTAATGAGCGATTTGATGAAGGTTTCATCCAATCCCCATATCAGGTCAAAGGTTACCACAAGTAATATTATGCTTGCAGTGGTGATTGCTTTACTTCCTGCAGCAGGCTTTGGCATATATAATTTTGGATTGGATGCACTGATTTTAATATTGATTACTGTTGCAACAACAGTGTTGACAGAATTTGTTTATGAGAAGGCTATGCATAAAAAGGTGACCATCGGAGACTATTCGGCAGTGGTAACGGGCTTGCTGCTTGCATTAAATCTGCCTTCTTCCGCGCCTTGGTGGATTGGAGTAATTGGTGGTGTTTTTGCGATTTTAGTTGTTAAAATGCTTTTTGGAGGCCTGGGACAGAATTTTATGAATCCGGCTTTGGGGGCAAGATGCTTTTTACTGATCTCCTATACCTCTATTATGTGTAATTTTGAATGTGATGCCTATTCAGGGGCTACACCATTAGCGAATCTTAAAGCAGGAGAAAGCGTAAATATTTTGGATATGGTAGTCGGAAGAACCAGTGGTACAATTGGTGAAACTTCTATGATTGCCATTGTGATTGGTGCATGCTTTTTGCTTCTCTTAGGTGTAATTGATCTGAAAATTCCAGGGAGCTACATAATTTCCTTTGTTATCTTTGTAATTTTATTTGGCGGACATGGTTTTGATCCGGCATATATTGCAGCACATCTTTCAGGCGGCGGTCTTATGCTGGGAGCGTTCTTTATGGCTACTGACTATGTAACGAGGCCTGTAACCAAAAAGGGACAATATTTATATGGTATCGTTTTAGGATTGCTAACCGGTATCTTTAGAATTTTTGGACCTTCGGCGGAAGGCGTTTCCTATGCGATTATTTTAGGAAATCTTCTGGTGCCTTTGATTGAAAAGATCACTATGCCGCGGGCCTTTGGAAAAGGAGGGGAAAGAGCATGAAGAATATGATAAAAGATGCTGCCATCCTTTTAGTGATTACTTTATGTGCAGGACTTATTTTGGGATTTGTATATCAGATTACGAAAGAACCCATTGCCAGGGCGGAGGAAGAGGCGGCAAAGAAAGCATATGCCGAGGTATTTCCCCAGGCAGAAGACTTTAATATGCTGGAAATGAGTCTGGCAGAAGGCGATACCGGGTATGAGGAATGGAAAAATGCAGGATATGAGGGAGTTGATATTATAAACATTTTGGCGGCCCTTGACGAAAGCGGCAATAGAATTGGATATGTACTTACTGTTACCAGCCATGAGGGATATGGCGGAGATATTACCTTTACTATGGGAATCAGTAATGATGGAACCTTAAACGGAATTTCTATTTTAAGCATTTCAGAAACAGCCGGTCTTGGCATGAAGGCGGAATCTGTATTGAAACCCCAGTTTGCAGGTAAAAATGTTTCCAGCTTTACCTACACAAAGACAGGTGCCACAAGCGACAGTCAGATTGATGCGATCAGTGGTGCAACGATCACCACAAATGCAGTAACGACTGCGGTAAATGGCGGACTTTACTATTTCCAGACACAATTAGGAGGTAGCATAAATGAAGCAGAATAATATATCTGAACGCCTGATAAACGGGCTGATAAAAGAAAATCCTACTTTTGTGCTGATGCTGGGAATGTGCCCTACGCTGGCGGTCACCACATCAGCCGTCAATGGACTTGGAATGGGGCTGACTACAATGGTGGTGCTTGCCCTTAGCAATATGTTCATTTCCCTGCTCAGAAAAGTAATTCCTGATAAAGTAAGGATACCTGCATTTATTGTTATCATTGCATCTTTTGTAACGGTAGTTGAGCTTTTACTGAAAGCATTTATTCCGTTTTTGTATGATGCATTGGGATTATATATTCCTCTTATTGTTGTAAATTGTATCATTCTAGGACGTGCGGAAGCCTATGCTTCAAAAAATGGTGTTCTGTCATCACTTTTTGACGGGGTTGGAATGGGACTGGGATTTACCTGTGCACTTACAATTATTGGTGCAATCAGGGAACTGATCGGGGCCGGAGAAGTGTTTGGATTTGCATTGATGCCGGAAAGCTATGTGCCATGCAGCATCTTTGTTTTGGCACCTGGTGCATTCTTTGTTCTTGCAGTACTGACAGCAATACAGAATAAGGTTAAAATTGCAGGAGAAAAGAAGGGACGGGATATGTCGAAGATACAGTCAGGATGTAATTCTGATTGTATGAATTGTGGTGAATCAGGCTGCAGCAAGCGTTTTTTTGATGAATCTACTAAAGAAAAGGAAGACGATCTGGAGATCATTGAAATTACAGAAGAAAACGATTTGCCTGATGTGGAAGAAGCAGCAGTAAGAAAGGAGGAAGAAATAAATGATTAAGGATTTACTGATCATACTGATTTCATCCTCGTTGGTGAGTAATGTAGTGCTGAGTCAGTTTTTGGGTTTATGTCCGTTTCTTGGCGTATCCAGAAAGACCAGTACGGCTGCCGGGATGGGAACAGCAGTTATTTTTGTTATCACATTGGCCTCAGCAGTGGCGGGCGCCATCTATAAATATATATTAACGCCTTTTGATCTAACTTATTTGCAGACAATTGTGTTTATTCTGGTAATTGCGGCTTTAGTTCAATTTGTGGAGATGTTTCTTAAAAAGTTTATGAAGCCGCTGTATCAGGCGCTTGGCGTATACCTGCCGCTGATCACTACTAACTGCGCGGTGCTTGGAGTGGCGCTTACAAATGTGCAGAAGAATTATGGAATACTGACCGGTATCGTAAATGGATTTGCAACTGCTCTTGGTTTTACTATTTCGATAGTGATTCTTGCCGGCATCAGAGAGAAGATGGAATTTAACGATATTCCGGAATCCTTTAAGGGAATGCCTATTGTATTGATTACTGCAGGACTTATGGCAATTGCTTTCTGCGGATTTTCAGGACTGCTGTAGGAGGTGGCAAGGTGATGATAACAGGAATTTTACAGGCGGTGGTAGTTGTTGGAGGCGTAGGGCTGTTTATTGGCGTTTTTCTTGGGATAGCTGCCAATAAATTTAAAGTTGAAGTGGATGAAAAGGAAGAGGCAGTTTTAGCTGCGCTTCCAGGAAATAATTGTGGAGGCTGCGGCTTCCCGGGATGTAGTGGATTGGCCAGTGCTATCGCCAAAGGAGAGGCAGCGGTAAATGCCTGTCCGGTAGGCGGAGAGATAGTTGGAAAAGTAATTGCTGGAATCATGGGAGTTGAGGCGGAAGAGACAGAAAGAATGACAGCTTATGTTCAGTGTCAGGGGGATTGTGATAAGACCACTCTTGATTATGATTATCATGGAATCGAAGACTGCAGGATGCTTTCCTTTGTGCCCAATGGCGGCGCAAAGAGCTGCAATTATGGCTGTTTGGGATATGGAAGCTGTGTTCAGGTTTGTCCCTTTGATGCGATTCACGTAGAGAATGGGGTAGCAGTAGTGGATAAAGAAAAATGCAAAGCCTGTGGCAAGTGCGTTGAGGTTTGTCCAAAGCATCTGATTACGCTGATTCCCTATGATGCAAAATATGTGGTGGCATGTAGTTCTAAGGATAAAGGACCGGTTACCATGAAAGGTTGTACAGTAGGGTGTATCGGGTGCCAGTTATGTAAGAAAAATTGTGCCCAGGATGCAGTAACCATAACTGATTTTAATGCAACAATTGATTATGATAAATGTGTAGGATGCGGCGTTTGCATGGAAAAATGCCCCAGAAAATCAATTACTACACATTGATAAATGTGGGAAAGGCATGGTTAAAAAATAATGGAAACCGGTAGTGTTCAGGTAAGACTGGGAAGTACAGGGATTGTAGCTGGTAAAAATGGATTTGGCGCGCTTCCAATTCAGAGAATCAGCGTGGAGGATGCTGTTTTCCTTTTGAAAAAGGCTTATCAGAATGGAATGAATTTTTTTGACACAGCAAGGGCCTATACTGACAGCGAATATAAACTGGGAATTGCATTTAAAGGTATCAGGGAAAAAATATATATAGCTACTAAGACAGCAGCTCAGACTGGTGAGGATATGGAAAAGGATCTGAAGAAAAGCCTTGAACTGCTTCAGACAGATTATATTGACATCTATCAGTTCCATAATCCTGCATTTTGTCCTAAACCGGGAGATGGCAGCGGACTTTATGAGGCGGCGCTTAATGCAAAACGTGCTGGAAAAATTCATCATATAGGAATAACCAATCACAGGCTTGGTGTTGCCAGAGAAGCAATTGACAGCGGACTTTATGAAACCCTTCAGTTTCCTTTTTGCTATCTTGCAACAAAGCAGGACGAGGAACTGGTAGAAAAGTGCCATAAGGCGGATATGGGATTTATTGCTATGAAGGCCCTTTCTGGTGGGCTTATTACCAATTCAGCAGCCGCTTATGCCCATATGGCGGCATTTCCCCATGTACTGCCTATATGGGGTGTGCAGCGGGAAAAAGAGCTGGATGAGTTTTTATCCTATATGGAAAATCCACCGGAAATGACGAAAGAAATACAGGAGATAATTGAAAAGGACAAAAAGGAGCTGGCAGGAGATTTCTGCAGAGGCTGTGGATATTGTATGCCATGCCCGGCAGGAATTGAAATTAATAATTGTGCCAGAATGTCGCTTCTTCTTAGAAGATCTCCCTCAGAGCTTCAACTGACGAAGGAAGTGCAGGATAAAATGAAAAAAATTGAAAGCTGTCTGCATTGCGGGCAGTGCAAAAGTAAATGTCCTTATGGACTGGATACGCCGGCGCTTCTTGCTAAAAATCTGCAAGATTACAGAAACGTCTTAGAAGGAAAAGTCAGCGTTGGCTAAGAAGCGTTGATTGATCAAAATTGATATAGGAAATCTGACCGTCTTCCGTAATGAAAATTGCCTGAACATCAGGGTATCTTTCAAGCAGGGAGACGGCTTTTTCATATCCTAAAATAAAACAAAGGGTGGAAAATGCGTCTCCTGTTGTGGAAGAGGCACTTATGATAGTAACCTGGGAAAGGCCATTGTCAACAGGATAACCAGTCTGGGTAGATAGAATGTGGTGGTAAAGTCTGCCATCTTGTTCAAAGCATCGCTCGTAAGTCCCGGAGGAAACAACACTTGCGTCACTTAGAGACAGGGTAAGAGCAGCCACACCACTTTTTTCAAAGGGCATTTGGATACCGATGGAAAAGGGGGTGCCATCCGGTTTACTTCCTAAAGTAAGGACATTGCCGCCTAAATTAATGAGAGCAGAGGTTACTCCCTTGGATAAAAGAAATTCTTTTATTTTGTCGGCAATGAAGCCTTTAGCAATAAAGCCAAGCTCCAGGAGGGCAGCCGGATCACTTAACATGACCTGATCGCCTTTTATATGAACAGATTCATAGTTTATATGTGGAAGTACATTTTCAATCGAACGATGATCAGGAATGACAGCGTGGTTGTCAGAACCAAAATTCCATAGCTGTGACAGGCTTCCAATCGTGGGATCTACCAGACCGTCAGAAAGCCGTGCATAGGAAAGCGCTGTATGGATAAGGTTTAAGGTGTCTTCAGATACAGTTACATAAGAACACTGATTATGATTTATATTCCAGATATCGCTCCCTTCGATATTAGGGCTTAAGAGCTTTTCGTAGTGTTCAGCCAGTTCCATACATTGCGTTAAAAGCTGGTCAGGGGTTGAATCGTATACGGTTACAGAGATAACAGTGTCATAATAAAAACCAGTTATGCTTTTTGGAGTTGTGGAGGAATAGCTGCAGCCTATGCAGATCATGCTGCAAATGCAGAAAGCAAAAAGCAGCATCAAGGAAAAACGTAATTGCTGGTTAGTGGAAGGAAGATTTTGCCTTTGCATATCAGAGTACCTCTGTAACGGAAAATAGTTGTCATGAAATAAGGTTTCATGTATAGTAATTATATAATTTTGGAGAAAATTTGAAAAGAGAAAGTGGTGATAAAAATGCATTTACCGGAAGATCATGAAGATAGAGGCATGGGAACTCCAGTGATTTATACGATTGTAGCAGTATCCTTCTGCATTCTTATTATTTTGGCTGTTGTTTTTTTCAGCAATAGCAGGCAGAACAATTTGAACCCTTCGGGAAAAACTCAGGCGCAGGTAAGTCCTTCGCCGACACCGGAGATAGAAATGGAGTTTGCACAGGGGCAGGAGGATATAGAGTCTTTATATAGAGAAAATAAATTAAGGGCGGAAGATTTGGATTTTTGGGATATGTACCAGGATGAAAAACCGGTGGTTACCGCAGAGCCTTCTACAAGCCCTACGCCAGAACCTTCACATGAACCCACGGAAGAAGAACTGGCAGCAGATGGAATGCATGTAAAGATTACCCACAGGGATGGCGAGGAAGAATGGGTGGAAATATCAGAAGATATCCCTTTGTACACCTATGATTTTACCAATTTGAAAATATCAGGTGGAAAGATGGCCTATTATCTGGATGGAGAAAAGCAGTCTTTTTTGGGAGTGGATTTGTCAAAAAACAGTGGACAGGTAAACTTTGAAACACTAAAATCATCGGGAGTTGATTTTGTAATGCTCAGACTGGGAAGCAGGGGATATGAAAGCGGCCTGATCACACTTGATGAAAATTTTGTTTCTAATATCACAGCCGCACAGGAAGCAGGTCTTGAAGTGGGAGTTACCTTTTTTTCCCAGGCAGTAAATGAGGCGGAGGCAGTAGAAGAGGCTGTATTTGTTGCCAATAATCTGATTCCGTATAAAATTTCTTATCCAGTGGCTTTTATAATGGAATATATTGCAAATGATGATGCCAGAATAGATTTTTTGGATGTGGAAGAGAAAACACAGATCGCAGAAACTTTTTTATCGGAGATAGAAAAAAGTGGGCACAGGCCCATTTTATATGGAAGCACTAATTGGCTTTTAGGGGAGCTGTTGCCCGAGGAACTGCTTTCGGATTATGATGTTTTGTTAAATGATCAGGCTTCCATACCAGATTATCCATATCAATTCAGGATGTGGAGGTATGCCACAGACCAAAGCATTGCCGGTGTAGAAAATAATGCCGCTTATGTGATCAGTTTTGTGGATTATACCCGTAAATAATTTGTAATTTTAGAAGAAATATGTAGTTTGGAATAAATGTCGGCGTAAGCAGAAGGAGAAAGGTTTTCCAGATAATTTACGGAAAAATTCTTGTTCACGCCGGCTTTTTTTAATAGATCAATGGCTTTGTTGTATGCAATGGCGGCTTCTATATCACTTTCATAGATGCCGATGGTGTAATTGCCTTTGATATGTATTTTTGCCACATATCGGATGCCTTTCTTGGTGTTTTTGCGGGTAACGCCATGATAAACATTAAAAATTTCTATATTATCATATCGAAAATCCAGATCATCACCGTTTACAAAACGATAATCCCTGCCTGGTACGGCGTAATTTTTTATTCCATATCTGTTTAAAATATTGACCTGCATACCGTAGTCGGAAACAAAAAAATGACGTCCCCGCATCATGATTTTGTGTGAGGAATAATAAAAAAGGTCGTCAATGTCAAATTTTAATGTCAAATTTTCTGAAAGATAATACTCAAAATATTTTTTACGCATATAAATCGGATTGGCAAAGTAGATCTGGTTGTCTCTATAGTTGATCAGGCAGATCCATTTGGCAAAGGGAAGGATGCGGTGGCATGAATAATCTGCAATGGCAAGGCTTTTATCATTAAGAAGAGTGGTTCCTTCAAGATAAGCACCATAAGCAAGAAGCGCAGTAGGATAACTGCCCAGGCTGATGTGCTTTTTTTTGTGGGTTATGGAGGCACGATAATAAATCGTGCCGTCTTTTTTTGAGGCTGCAAATACGCCGGGCGGATTATGTTCCATATAGACTTCCTTAAATTTTATAATAGATGTATTTTATTTAATTATTTTAACATAAAAAGATACAATTTTGAAACAAATTACCCATAATTGTAATTTTTAGAAATATTTTTGGCAGTAACTGTATAAAATATTATAGAAATACTGCAAACAGACAATGATTGTTCCGGACAAGGATGGATCAGGAAGAAGAAAGGAAGCGTATAGATATGTATAAAAGATTTATATTGCAGTTGTTTTTATGCAATATGCTGTTGATGACAGGATGGTTTTGCGTAAAGGGAGCACAGATGAACAGGCTGGCATCAACCCCTGCATTTAAGATCAAGTTAACAGAAAATTACTCGGAACCTGAAGTGGACATGTTTTTTGGTGTGCCGAAAAGGGCGGCTTCTGGACAAAGAGTAGTGGATTATGTGGTTTTGGAAAAGGAGTACAAGTATAGCTTATCCGAAGCGGATTATGAAGCACTTTTAAAAATTGTACAGGCTGAGGCAGGTAATGAAGACGAAGAGGGAAAAATGCTGGTAGCCGGAGTAATTTTAAACCGTGTGGATAGTAGTAAGTTTCCTGAAACTGTAACAGAAGTGGTTATGCAAAAAGAAAATGGTGTTTATCAATTTTCACCGGTGGCAAATGGCACCTATAAAAGAGCAAATGTGACAGAGGAAACCATAAAAGCAGTGGAGCGCGTTCTTGCAGGAGAAGATATTACAAAGGGGGCGTTGTATTTTGTATCCAGAAAATATGCTGATCCAGAAAAAATGCGGTGGTTTGACAATTCTCTGACCAAACTGTTTGAGCATGGCGGCCATGAATTTTTTATGTAATAGAATAAAGTCTTTTCATTGTAATATGTTTTAGAGTATGTTAGAATGTGAAAAGAATTTTTAGCAGAAGAAGGAAATGGAAAGGTACGGGAGCTAATATGGAAGTATTATATAACAGTACAAGATCGAAGCAAAGTCCGGTGAAAGCATCAGAGGCTATTTTAAAAGGACTTTCAAAAGATGGTGGATTATTTGTGCCGGACAAAATTCCGGTTTTTGATAAGACATTTGAAGAGTTAGCGGAAATGACTTATGGACAGGTTGCCTATGAGGTAATGAAATTGTATCTTACTGATTTTACGGAAGAAGAGTTGAAAGGATGTATTGCCAAGGCTTATGATTCCAAGTTTGATACAGAGGAAATTGCACCTATTACTGAAGCACAGGGGGCATATTATCTGGAGTTGTTTCATGGGGCAACGATTGCTTTTAAGGACATGGCGCTTTCCATTCTTCCCCATTTACTGACCACTTCAGCCAAAAAAAATCATGTAAAAAATGAAATTGTTATTCTTACTGCGACTTCTGGAGACACAGGAAAAGCTGCATTGGCTGGTTTTGCGGATGTTGAAGGAACCAGAATTGTTGTGTTTTATCCAAAGAATGGGGTAAGCCCTATTCAGGAAAAGCAGATGGTGACGCAAAAAGGAAACAATACATATGTGGTAGGAATTCATGGAAATTTTGATGATGCGCAAACTGGCGTGAAGCAGATTTTTGGAGACAGTAATCTGGCAGCCTATATGGAGGAAAAAGGATTTCAGTTTTCATCCGCTAATTCAATCAATATTGGGCGTTTGGTTCCCCAGATTGTTTATTATGTGTATGCCTATGTAAAGCTGCTTAAGGAAGAAAAGATCAGCAGCAGGGAGCAGATCAATGTGGTGGTTCCCACGGGAAATTTTGGAAATATTCTGGCTGCTTTTTATGCGAAGCAGATGGGGCTGCCTGTTGATAAATTAATTTGTGCTTCTAACGAGAATAAAGTGCTTTATGATTTCTTTTGTTCTGGAACCTATGACAGAAACAGAGACTTTGTTCTTACATCATCTCCGTCAATGGATATTTTGATTTCCAGCAATCTGGAAAGACTAATCTATCGGATAGCCGGCAATGATCCAGATAAAAATAAGGAATTAATGGATGCGCTGAATCAGGGAGGAGTTTATACAATTACGGATGAAATGAAAAAACATCTTTCTGATTTTTACGGAAATTATGCAAGTGAGAAAGAAACCATAGAAAAAATCCATGAGCTCTACGACAGTACCGGCTATGTAATTGATACCCATACGGCGGTGGCTTCCTGTGTTTATGATAAGTATAAAGAAGAAACAAAGGATGTAAAGCCGGCAGTGATTGCTTCCACAGCAAGCCCTTATAAGTTTACAAGAAGTGTTATGAATGCAATCGATCATAAGTATGATACAATGGAAGATTTCGAGCTGGTTGACAGGCTTTCAGAAATTTCAAAAACAGAAGTTCCCAAAGCGATTGAAGAAATCAGAACTGCACCGGTTTTGCATAACCACGTGTGTGAAAAAAGTGAAATGAAGCAGATGGTTATGAATTTTCTTGGTATTTGATGGTTGGACCAAGCGTTAAGGGGACAAGTACATGAAACATATTTTGGTGGTTGATGATGCAATAAATGATTTGAAATGTGCAGAAGAAATACTGAGTGATATCTATCAGGTTACTACTGCCCAGAACGGTGAAAATGCATTTTTTCTTTTAAAAAAATATATACCTGATTTGATCCTTTTGGATATTGATATGCCGGGGATGAATGGCTATGAGGTGATGGGACGGCTTAAGCAGGATGAAGCTTTCAGTGAGATTCCGGTAGTGTTTTTGATAGACGGTTCAGATCAGGAAAGCGAGATCAAGGGGCTTAAAATGGGGGCAATGGATTTTGTTAAAAAACCGTTTGAGCCGGAGCTTATGCGCAGTAGAATTGATAAAATTCTAAAGCTGACAGAGCAGAATAAGATTCTACAGGACATTGCCCGTAAGGATGGACTGACTGATCTTTTAAACCGCAGATACATGGAAGAACTTTTGAACCAGACGGATACCCGGGAAGAAAAAGGTTTCTTTTTATTACTTGATCTTGACAATTTTAAACTGGTAAATGACACCTTCGGCCATGTGGTTGGTGATGAAGTTTTGATTAGATTTGCAGGTGTTTTAAAGGAAGAGATTGATAAGGAAGGCAGTGTATGTCGTTTAGGCGGTGATGAATTTGCTATTTATATTCCCAAAGAGTATGAGAAAGAAGCACTGAAAAAAATAGTCAGGCGGATGATTGCAGTTATTGAGTTTGAAGTGAATGAACTACTTTTAGAGTCTTGTGGTTTTAAGGTTTCAGTATCTATAGGGATTGCAGAAAAGCCGGAGGATGGAAACAGTTTTATGGAATTGTATGCTGCGGCGGATAAGGCTTTATATTATGTGAAACAAAATGGAAAACGCGGATTCCATTTTTATGGGGATACGCAAAAAAACTTTGAGGAATTAAAGAAAGAAGATAAATTGATTAATTTAATACAGCTTCAACGCCTGATCCAGGAAAAAGGCCATGAATCAGGTGCATATAAGGTTGAGTATGACGGATTTAAACGGATTTATCATTTTGTTTCCAGATGTAAGGAAAGAAAAAGCCAGGATGTTCAATTGCTCTTATTTACAGTACAGGATGTTCTAAACCATGAGATCAGAAGTGAAAGAGCCGATAAGGGAATCCGGGGATTGGAGGAAGCAGTTGCCCAGTCCTTAAGAAGAGGAGATGTGGCAACAAGGTGTGGAGAGGTGCAGTATGTGGCGATATTGGTAAATGCCTCCTATGAAAATGGAACAGTAGTGGCCCATAGAATCCAACAGAAGTTTGACGACCTGCTTCAGGATAATACCATGACGCTTGTTTATGAAATGCAGAGTGTTTAAGCAATATTAAAATATAATATATATATTTATATGTAATTGAAAATCCCCTGGAACAGGAAAAGTTCAGGGGATTTTACATGTTCATTTGTAAAACCTGCCTGGCTGTTATTTGCAGGCAGTAAGGAATCAATGACGGTTACACATGTCAATATAAGTACAGTCCTCACCAATTGGCTTATAAGCTGGACGGATGATTTTTCCATTGTTTACCAGTTCTTCCATGCGGTGTGCACTCCAGCCTGCAATACGTGCAATGGCAAAGATGGGTGTATACAGTTCTAAAGGAAGATCAAGCATATGATATACAAATCCGGAATAAAAATCCACATTGATACTTACGCCTTTGTACATTTGGCGTTCAGCAGAAATAACTTCAGGTGCAAGCCTCTCAACTAAGGAGTAGAGGGCAAATTCTTTTTCCAAACCTTTTTCCACAGACAGTTTTTCCACGAAAGATTTTAATATGACTGCACGAGGATCAGATTTTGAATAAATTGCATGGCCTACACCATAAATAAGGCCTGCATGGTCGAAGGCTTCTTTATGAAGAAGACGACGAAGGTAATTGGCTACTTCATTTTCATTTGTCCAATCCTTTATTTCGGTTTTCATTTCTTCAAACATTTGAACTACCTTAATGTTGGCGCCTCCATGTCTGGGGCCTTTTAAGGAACCAATGGCAGCAGCAATAACAGAGTAAGTATCAGTCAGTGAAGAAGTTACCACGTGTGTAGTAAAGGAAGAGTTGTTTCCCCCGCCATGTTCCATATGCAATACCAGAGCAACATCTAAAAGCTTAGCCTCTAAAGGTGTATAGGAACTATCAGGACGCAGGATGTGGAGTATATTTTCTGCAGTTGAAAGTTCAGGATCAGGCTGATGGATGTACAGGCTTTTTCCATCGTGGTAATGGCAGTATGCCTGATAGCCATAAATGGAAAGCAGCGGAAAAAGGCTGATGAGCTGCAGGCATTGTCTAAGTACATTGGGCAGAGACACATCATCTGCACGATCGTCATAGGAATATAGGGTTAGAACACTGCGGGCCAGCGTATTCATCATATCACTGCTTGGAGCCTTCATGATAATGTCTCTAACAAAGCTGGTAGGCAGAGAACGATATTTGGAAAGCATAATTCGGAAATCAGCAAGTTCTTTTTCATTGGGGAGTTTGTTAAATAAGAGAAGGTATGTAACTTCTTCAAAACCAAAACGATTATCCTTGGTAAAGCCGGTTACCAGATCTTTTATGTCATAACCCCGGTAAAAAAGACGTCCATGCGCAGGGACTTCAACCCCGTCAACGATCTCCTTGGCACGTACATCTGATATGTTGGTGAGTCCAGCCAGAACACCTTTTCCGTTTAAGTCACGAAGGCCTCTTTTTACATCATATTTTGTAAAAAGTTCTGTATCAATTAAATCGGCCTGTTCACTCATTTTAGCCAGGCGTATAATATCGGGTGTAACTTCGGAAAATACATTATGATCCATATATTAGGCTCCTTTCTATAATAAAAATATTAAATTCAGTCTGGTATATGCTGAAACAGAATATAATCAGAAATTTAAAAACAAGAACTATTTAGAATATAGTTAACATAATTATAATAACATGTAAATTCTATTCATAGCAAGAAGAAATTGAACTGTTAACAAATATTTCATATTTATAAAATAAAATTGGAATTTATTATTATTGACTTTTAAAAACATGTTTGAGATAATACAAGAGGTGTACTGAAAGGTACATTATATGTAAACAATCACGATTCTTTCCGTGTTACAGCCGGAAGTTTGTGATGGAAAATATACAATCTTAAGGAGGACGAATAATATGTCAACAAAAGCGTATTATCCAATTTCCGAAATTGGAGCCGGTAAAGTAGGTTTTTCCAAAACCCGTTCTATTATCGAAGCTGCTTTTTACGGAAATAACGTAGTTAAGGTAAACACATTAAAAGAAGCGTATGAACTGGCTAAAAATTCACCTGGAACCATTGTAACAGATATGCCTGTTAAGGATGGTGAAACATTTGGTCTTGAAAAAGATGCAAAGGTTCTTTTATTTAATGATGGGGCTGTTACAGGACGTTATGCAGCAGCACGCCGGATCAAAGGGGAACCAGGCGTTGATGAAGCAAAACTGGATAAGGTTGTTATGGATGCTGTCTATAATACCCGTTGGAAAACAATGTATCATGCAGAGTGCTTTGTAGGTCTCGATCCTGAATTTATGGTAAAGGCTCACCTTTTGATTCCTGAAGGAGAAGAGAATCTTCTTTACAACTGGATGATCAACTTCCAGTATATGTCTGACGAATATGTTAAGATGTATAAGACTTCCAAACCAGTTGGTGATGGAAAAGAACCTGATATCTACATCTTTTCAGATCCTCAGTGGGCTCCTCAGGATGCACCTGATGTTGACTTTAGCTGCTTAAGCGATCCTCTGACACTTTGCTATTTTGATACCAATGAAAACTGTGCAGCAATTCTTGGTATGAGATATTTTGGCGAGCATAAGAAGGGTACATTAACTATGGCTTGGGCGCTTGCTAACAGAAATGGCTATGCTGCATGCCATGGCGGACAGAAGGAATACACTCTGGCAGACGGATCTAAGTTCGTTGCTTCTGTATATGGTTTGTCAGGTTCAGGTAAGTCTACACTTACACATGCAAAACATAACAATAAATATCCTTCAATCAAGGTTCTTCATGATGACGCTTTTATTATCAATACAGATACCTGCGCATCTGTGGCTCTTGAGCCTACTTACTTTGATAAGACAGCCGATTATCCTACAGGATGTCCTGACAATGAATACTTGTTATCAGCACAGAACTGTTCTGCAACTCTTGATGAGAACGGAAAGATTCAGCTTGTTACAGAAGACATCAGAAATGGTAACGGACGTGCAATCAAGTCCAAATTATGGTCACCTAACCGTGTAGATAAGATTGATGCTCCTGTTAATGCAATTTTCTGGATTATGAAGGATCCTACCATTCCGCCTGTCGTTAAATTAAAAGGTGCTGCATTAGCTTCCGTTATGGGAGCAACCCTTGCTACCAAGACCTCTACAGCAGAACGTGTGGCAGCAGGAACAGACTTAAATGCAATCCGTATTGTACCTTATGCAAATCCTTTCAGAACCTATCCTCTGGTTCATGACTATGATAAGTTTAAGAAGCTGGTAGAAGAAAAGAACGTAGCATGTTACATCGTTAACACTGGTGATTTCATGGGAACAAAGGTGAAACCTGCTGATACATTAGGCATTCTGGAAACCATCGTTGAAGGAAAAGCTACCTTTGAAAAATGGGGCAACTTTGATGACATTGAGATCATGTACGATTGGGATGGCAAGACAGCAGACTTTAAGCCTGACTTAAATGATGCTTCTTATAAGGAAGCATTAAAGAATGCTATGCAGACTCGTGTAAATGCAGTTAAGGGATTTGCTGAGAAGAAGGAAGGATATGATAAACTTCCTGATGAAGCACTTGCAGCAGTTCAGAAACTGGTGGATGCACTTAGCTAAGGTGTATTTGAATAAGGACGCTGTCCGGCGTGAAACCGGATGCGTTTAGTGTAAGTGAAAAATCCCGTAATCTGTTTTGAAAGCAGATTACGGGATTTGCCTGTTTTTTCTACAAACCGTCTTATTTTTCCCTCAAAAACTGCAATTTATCCCATAACAGTTGTCACTTTATTTCATCCTGCTATAATAAATCCACTA
>DKUR01000034.1:28505-28699 GCA_002490775.1 Lachnospiraceae bacterium UBA7199
TATGATAAACTTCCTGATGAAGCATTAGAAGCAGTCAAGAAAGTAGTAGATGAACTTGCGTAAGCATTAAGCCATGCAAGAATAAAAAAGGAAAGGTGCGAAGAAAGCTTGCTTTCATGAGCATCTTTTCTTTTTTATTCTTATAGGGCGAAAGCCCGTTCACCGAGAAGAAGCGAAGCGTATTCGAGGTGAAG
>DKUR01000028.1:0-21820 GCA_002490775.1 Lachnospiraceae bacterium UBA7199
ATCTTCATATCCCTTCTCCTTTACATTTTATTTAATACTCCGTATGTTCTTTTTGCAATGTCAGACAGTTTTTCCTGAAATTCCACTGCACCAATATCATAAGCAACCTTAGGCATTCCATATACCACGCAGGTAGACTCATCCTGCCCAATCGTCCTGGCACCGGCTTTTCTCATGGCCAAAAGTCCCTTTGCGCCATCGCCGCCCATACCAGTTAAAATAATTCCCACTGCGTTTGGTCCTGCAACTTTGGCAACTGAATCAAACAATACCTCCACCGAAGGGCAATGTCCGTTTACCTTCGGCGCTGCTTTACATTCTACCTGGTAAACTCCGTTTACCTTTACCAGCTTCATATGTCTGTCGCCTCCCGGTGCAATCAGCATATGTCCGGGCAGCACCCGGTCGCCTGTCTCTGCTTCTTTTACCTGGATACGACATTGGTCGTTTAATCTTTTTGCATACATTGCAGTAAATCCGGGCGGCATATGCTGCACCACCACTACCCCGGGAATATCCGTTCCAAATTCCTTGGCAACCTCAAAAATTGCCTCCGTTCCTCCTGTAGAAGCGCCAATTGCCACGATAAGATTGTTCGCTTTTACATTTAAATGCTGCTGTTCCTGCTCCATGATCACTTTCTTAATGTTACTGATCTTGGCAGTGGAAGCAATCTTTATTTTCACCAAAAGTTCATTTCTAATGAAGTCTTCCAACTGCGCCCGGCTTGATACCGCCGGCTTTGCTACAAAATCCACAGCCCCCGCATTCATAGCATCAAATACTTTTTCACTTAAAGAACTGATAACTACCACTGGGAGCGGATATTGGGGCATCAGCTTACGCAGAAACTCGATTCCACTCATTCGGGGAAGCTCCACATCCAAAGTCATAACATCCGGCTTCAGGCTTAAAATCGCATCTCTTGCCTCAAAAGGATCTCTTGCAGTTCCCACTACCTGTATTGCCGGATCTTTGTTCAAATTCTGAACCAACAGTTCCCTGAACACAATAGAATCTTCTACTACTAAAACTTTGATCGGTCTCATACCTTACCTACCTTCCCCTTTTCTAAAAATAGACGGTTGAATAATCTTAAAAGGTGTACTGCTTCTGTCAAGGGTTTCTGTGGTCCCTATAAACAAATATCCTCCCGGCTCCAAAGCATCATAAACCTTTTGCACTAACTCCTGTTTGGTCTTTTCATCAAAATATATCATAACGTTGCGTAAAAATATGGTATGCATCCTCTTTTTAAACGGGAAAGGTTCCATTAAATTAAACTGCCGGAAAATTACTTCCTTTTTCAGTTCATCTTTAACCTGATACTGCATCCCTCCATTAATTGATTTAAAGAAATGTCTTTTCCACTGTTCCGGCAGCTTATTAAGCTGATCTTGAGAATAAATACCGGCAATTGCCTGCTGGAGCACCTTTGTTGAAATATCTGTTGCGAGCACTTTCGTATCCCACTGGTCCCGCTCCAGCCCAAAGAAATCCGCCAGCACCATGGCGATCATATAGGGTTCTTCTCCGGTGGAGGCGGCACCGCACCATATACGCAGATCTTTGTTTCTGCTTTCCTTAACCTTAAGCCAGGGCAGAACCTGACTCTTAAAAAACTCAAAATGCTCAAATTCCCTCATAAAATATGTATGATTGGTAGTCAGAAAATTAACCAGCATTTTTTCTTCATTACCGGTCTTGTCGCTTTCCACCGCATCCATAAATTCATGGAAATTTTTCCACCCTTTCTTTTTCAGATAATTTTCCAGGCGGCCATTTATAATGACCTTCTTCTGGCTTAAATCAATGCCATAATGCAGCTTCATATAAGCTGAGATTCTCATAAATTCTTCATCTGTAATCAACTTTCCTTCCTCCTGTCACATAAATGAATTTTCTCGCTTAACAAAATTGCCTTGATATTTTATAGCAAATTTTATAAATATCTGGATTAAATTTAATACCTGTCTCCCCTCTCATAATCTCCAATGCTTCTTCTCTGGAATAAGATTTTTTTCCTGTAAGTGTACAATACCTATCCATAATAGAAACAATCTGTGCTGAAAGAGGAATCTTTTCACCCTTCAACCCTTCCGGGTATCCGCTTCCATTCCAATTTTCATGGTGGCATCTTGCCATATCAATAGCTGTACTGATAAAATCATTGTAATCATTATTGACACGCAGATCACTTAAAAGCTTTGCCCCAATATCGGTATGTTTTCTAATTTCCGTTTCTTCCTCCTTGGTTAAATTCCCTTTTTTCTGCAAAACTTCTTTAGGAATGCCAATATTGCCAATATCACATAAGGGAGCTGCCAGCTCAATGGTATCAATCTGGGTGTCCGAAATCTGATCTTCAAATAAAGGCGATAACTGCATCCCCTGCGCCAGTACCCTGCAATTTTTCCCCAGACGGCTCATATGTTCTTTTTCATAGTCGGCATTCTGTGCCGCCACATTTGCCATAGCAAACAGAATATTCTTCTTTTCCGATTCCATCTGTTTTAGCTGTTCACTTACAGAAATCTGAAGGCGTCTGTTGGTTTCCATAAGCTGTTTTTTTACCTCATGGAGACGGAGCTGTACACCCACTCTGGCCTGCACTACCTCCGGGATAAATGGCTTAGTTATATAATCCTCACCTCCAAGTGAAAACCCTTCCACAATATCCTCCGGATCGTCAAATGCCGAAATAAATACTACTGGAATATTCTTTGTCTCCTCATTCTTTTTTAAAATTCTACATAATTCATATCCATCCATTTCCGGCATGGAAATGTCTGTCAACACCAGTCCGGGAGAATGCTGTGATACTAATTCTAATGCCTGTTTTCCGCTTTCTGCCAAAATCGGAATGCTCCCCATATCTTTAATGATCTCTTCCAAAATAATTCGATTCATCTCCACATCATCAACGATCAGAATCTTAGCCTTGTGCGCTGCTTTAATCTTACGCTTCATATATTATCCCCCTATTACAGAAAATGATTTAATGCTTCATATTCCGTTGTTACCTTTTCGTAATTTTCCTTTTGGATTGCCATTTTCAGACGCAAAACCACGCGTTTCACCTCCGCAGGAGCTTCCTGTGTCAACTGCCTGATAGTTTCCATGAACATCTCTGCCTTCTCCCAGTTTTCCATCTCCACACATAAGATCAGCTTTGACATAGTTTTCTTTAGATTTTCCTGATTTTCTTTTGTTCCATAGGTTCTGGCATCCTCTTCGCCATTCTGGGACTGCATTCCTGCCTGCTCAAAGGTATTTCTATTTTTCACATCATCCGGCTGTAATAAAACTTTGTCTCCCTCACAGGACTCCACCCAGATAGAAAATGAGAAATTGCTTCCTCTGTTTTTCTCACTTTCCACTTCAATTCCTCCGCCCATCAGTTCTACCAACTGCTTACAGATATTTAAGCCTAAACCAGTACCCCCATATTTTCTGGAAATAGATGCATCCACCTGTGAAAAACTCTGAAACAGCTTGTTTCTATCCCCCTTATCGATCCCGATTCCAGTATCCGATACAATGAAAAATAATTCCATTTTGTGATTTACCTGTGCTGTTCTAAATACCTCTACCGTGATTTTCCCCAGAGAAGTAAATTTTAGCGCGTTTGACAGAAGATTATTCAGGATCTGCACAATGCGAAGCTCATCACCTATAATATATTCCGGCACTTGAGGCGATACCGTCATAAAAAACTCCAGACCTTTTTCCGTAATCTTGTTGATATGATTTCCTTTTACATAATCCAGCATATTTCTAAAATGAAACTTACGGGGCTCTAAAGTGAACTTTCCTGCCTCCAGCTTGGAAAAATCAAGAATATTATTTATGATTTTATTCATATCATCACAGCAGCGCTCTATCAGTCGAAGCTGTTTTTCTGTCTCTTCTCCCACTCTGCGGCTCAACATTTCCCTGACATTTCCCAGCACCCCATTGACTGGTGTCCGAAGCTCATGTGTCACATTGGCCACAAACTCTGATTTGACTTTCATCGCCTCTTCTGCTTCCTGCCTGATTCGTTGTACTTCCTTGTTTAAGAACTCTTTTTCCAATATATCATTGGCCATGCATATGTACATTCCAGGATAGAGACTGTTTTCTATCATTCTGGCTTCAACAGGAAAACAAGTCATATTCTTACGATATGCAACAAGATGCTGCAGCTTATTTTCTGCAAAATCCTGTGCCTTAAAATTATTTTCCCCTGTCCGGAAATCATTTGGAAAAACAACGTTGATATGCTTCCCGCATAAATCATTTTCATATTCCAGCTTTTGTCTTGCAGACATATTTGCATAAGAGATTATTCCTGCCTGGTCGAACATCAGAATCATCTCTAGCGCATCTTCCCCTGGGAATATTTCAATAGGAAATTTTTCTTTCAACTTTAGCCCCCCTAATCCTCATGTCCTTTCATAAATAACGGATGCCATCTTTAGAAACCAAATAAAAAAGGCAGCAAAAAAATATTTTTGCTGCCTGCTATCCGTTTCATGACGAAAAATCAAACATCTTAATTACTTCCACAATGTTAAAGAAATCTTCCTTGGCAAGCGCAAAACATTCTAATACATCGGGTGAAAACTGTCCACATTCTCCATTCATTATCATGTCATATGCTATGTTGTTAGCGTATATGCTCTTATATACTCTGGGACTTACTAACGCATCATAAACATCTGCAATAGCAACAATATGTGCGCTGATCGGAATTTCTTCTCCTGCCAAATGGTCAGGATACCCATTGCCATCCCATCTTTCATGATGATAACGACAGATTTCATAACAGTAACGATAGAACTCATCATCCTGCTGGCCGCGGAATTTTTCCAAAATATCGCATCCTATCGTGGTATGGGTTTTCATAACTTCAAACTCTTCCGGTGTTAAGCGTGCCGGCTTCAAAAGAATTGCATCTGGAATACCTATTTTACCAATATCATGAAGTGCTGATGCTCTGGCAATCTCATCTACCTGCGCAGGTGTAATTCCATATTTTGGAAAATACTTCATAAGATATTTCAGCATAATCCTTGTAAAATATTTAATACGTCTGATATGTTCCCCTGTTTCAAGGCTTCTGAATTCAACCACAGAACTAAGAGCATCAATCATAAATTCATTGCCTTCACGGAGCTTTTTCTCCTGGGCCCTGATTGCCTCTTCCTGTTCTTTTAACCGTTCCTGCATATGGTATTTATTTTGATATAATTCAATGATATTTTTGGCCCTGCGCCTTACAATATGGGGATAAAAAGGCTTATGCATCACATCTGCCACGCCATAAGCATAGGCCTGGTCATCGCTATCAAGAATTGTCTCACCGGTAATTAGTATTACAGGAATCTTTTGAAGCAGATCATGTGTCTTCATGTATTCCAGTACCCAGAATCCATCCATGACCGGCATAACAACATCCAGCAAAATCAATACTATATTAGAATTATTTTCAATTTGAACAGTTGCCTCCTGTCCATTACCTGCCTCAAGGATTTCATATTCCTCCTCAAACAAGCCTCTTAATATCACGCGGTTTATTTCTTCATCATCAACAATTAAAATCTGCTGTTTCAGCATATTGCCACCTCTCAAAATCGCATTTCTCTCACAGTCTACGTTATCATTTTTTAATAAAAATGTCAATTTTTATTGATATTTTTCTATGCAGGCAATCACCTTTTCCTCAACAGGAAAACTCTCTGCCAGAATACTTTTCGCCTTATCCGCATTATTCTGTCTAAGCAGTGTGACAATATCCGTATACGCCTCATAAAGCGGAGTAATTGACAGATTCCCCAGTACGCCCTTCAAGGTGTGGGCAGTCTCAATAGCGCCCTCAATATTTCCTGCTTCAATCGCATCCATCACCTGGGTACCTTTCATCATATTTGGGAGCTTTTTCAACATTTTTTCATAAAGTGCCGCATTGTTCATAAACCGCTGCATCGCCTCGTCCACATTAGCCCCCAAGTCTTTAAGTTCATCAACCATACTCATTTTTATATCCATGCTCCTTTCTTTTTTATTTTGATATGGAATTAAATTTTATTTTTTACTTTTTAATAAATTTATCCAACTGCCTTTCAACTTCTCTGATATCAATCGGTTTTGCCACATGTGCGTTCATTCCGCTTTCCATACATTTTCTGATGTCCTCTTCAAACGCATCTGCTGTCATTGCAATAATCGGAATATCAGAATCCTCACGCTCAAGTGCACGAATTGCTCTGGCTGCCTCATGGCCTGTCATTACCGGCATACGAATATCCATAAGAATTGCATCATAGTATCCCACCGGCGACTGTTTAAATTTATCTACGCAGATTTGTCCATTTTCTGCCCATTCCAGCACCAGCCCTCTCTCTGTCAGAAGTGCCTCTGCAATCTCCCAATTCAGGTCGTTATCCTCTGCCAGCAGAATTTTTCTTCCAGTAAGATCTACTTCCTTATCAAGCGTCTGTGTATTCTGGTCTTCCTCCGTTTCCACAAACTGTCTTAATCCATAAAACAAGGTAGACTTAAACAGCGGCTTTGAAATAAATCCTGTAATTCCAGCTTCCCGCGCTTCATGTTCAATTTCATTCCAGTCATAAGCTGAAATCAAAAGAATCGGAATATCTCCTCCCATCTGCATACGGATTTTACGGGCTGTTTCAATTCCATCCATACCGGGGAGCCGCCAATCTAACAAAATAATCTGAAAATCATTCTGCTCTATATGCCTTTGGCTCACCAGTTTCACTGCCGTTTCCCCGTCCAATGTCCACTCTGCACTAATTCCAATATCTTTCAGGGCATTAATGACGCTTTCACACAATTGCTTATCATCATCCACCACCAGCATATGCCACTCTGGAAGTATCATGTCTTCTTCCTGGACAAGCACCTTCTCCAAGTCCAAAGTTACGTGAAATTCCGTTCCTTCACCCTGTTTACTGTTCACCTCAACAGTACCCTGCATTGCATCAACAATATATTTGGTTATAGCCATTCCCAGGCCAGTCCCTTCTGTCTTTTGAACCCTCTTGCTGTCTTCCCGGGTAAAGGCATCAAATATTGTTTTCCTAAACTCATCCGACATGCCAATGCCATTGTCTTTTACCTTAATATGTACTCTCACATAAGCATCCCCAATTGGAGACGATTCTTCATACAAGCTGACTTCGATATTACCTTCCTCTGGAGTAAACTTAATGGCATTGGATAAAAAGTTCAGCAGCACCTGATTTAACCTGACGCTGTCACAATATACATCCTCATTTTCAACATTCCTGATATGTATACTAAAATGCTGCTTCTTTTCCTTAATCTGCGGCTGCACAATATTGACAATACTGTCCATTACCTCTCTTAAAGGAACCTGCTCCATATGTAAAGTCAGTTTTCCACTCTCGATCTTGGACATATCCAAAACATCATTGATCAGCCCAAGAAGATGTTTACTTGATAAGGTAATTTTTTTCAGACAGTTTTGTATCTGTTTTTTATCATCAATATTGGCGGCTGCAATTGCAGTCATTCCAACAATAGCATTCATCGGCGTACGAATATCATGACTCATGTTGGACAAAAATTCGCTCTTGGCTCTTGTTGCATGCTCTGCTTCCTCGCGGGCCTTTTCAAGCTCCCTCATCTGCCGCTTGCTAAAATTTAGATATAATATAAATACAATAAGCACCGAAAGCAGAACAATGCCGCTGCCTGCAAAAATCACCCCTGTTTGTGTAGCGCTAAACTGGCTTATAACTTCATCCAGCGTACCATAGGGCATTACCGTTATCAGGTACCATTCTGAGTTTGGAAGACGCGTGCAGTATAAATGGCTTCTCGAATCTTTCATGTGAAGCACTGTAGAATAACTTTCCCCCTCACGCATTGATTCCTGAAGTTCCTGAACATAGTCCTCCGCACTTTTCCCTTCTGCACTGTCGACAATTGCCCTGATCTGATCAAAATAACTGTCTTTTTCTGTAGTTCCGCTTCTTATAACAAAGCTGCCGTCACGGCGGATTACATGAGAGTATACCAGTGAATCATTTTCCTCCAAAGAAAGCACTCTTATAATGTATTCGCAGGGAACACCGCCTACAAGCGCAATGCTGTTTGTACCGTCCTTCATAGGCAGCGCCGCCTCAACACCAAAAAGCACAATATCATTTTCAGAAGCATCTAAACCTACCGCTACCTTTTTTTCTCCTTTTTTCATTGATTCCCAAAAAGGTTCCGGATCTGCCAGTGCAACCTGCTCCCCGGTAATCATTTCAAATTTTCCATCACCCGTATATAATGCAAGATACTGAAAATTACGTCCCTCCGCGCTGTGCTGTAGTTCCTCTGTCAAAGTTTCATAATTAACATCAGCATCGGCATTAATTTTGTCAGAAATATCCTCCATAATATTTTCCAGTTGTTCTAACTGCATATCAATCGTAGTTTTAAAGTGCATTTCTATACGTTCATTCATGCCCGTCATGTAGATCGTTCCGATCTTACTGATCATTTCTGTATTTTCACCACTTAAAAAACTTGCAAGAAAAGAAAAAACCAACACGCAGATACACAATATTGCAATCAGACTGACCGTTAATAATCTTATTGTTTTATTTTTCACTTTTTCCACCACCTATTTAAAACTAGTCCTTTAATAGGAAATCTCTTTTATTATAACAAACCTGTTTTCAAAGAACAAGCCCTTGCTCCATATCCCTTTCACAAAAATATCAGCCTCATTTGTCAACATATAATATCCATGTATTTCATTCTCTCAAGGGTATAAGGCGTAAGGATATTTTGCCCCTTTCCGCCTCCCATAAGTCTTTGCAGCTCCTCCACTGCCTTTGCTGAAATTTCAGCAAAAGACTGCCTTACTGTATTCATCTGTTTTCCTACATACCCCATTAAAATAATACCGTCAAATCCACACACCGGCCTGAAAATATCCATTTCCGTCAGTGCTTTCATTGCTCCAATTGCCATTAAATCTGATGCGCACACGACAATGTCCTTATTTTTTCCATATTTCATGGTGATATTACGTGCCTGAAGTTCTGAAAATTCTCCATTTCTGACCAATATAGTCAATCCCATTTCCCGCACCAGATCATTAATTCCCAAAAGGCGCTGTTCCGTAACATAACCATTCTTTTTGCCAGTGATGTAAAGCACCCGCTGGCAGTTATTATCAATGATCGTCCTTCGTGCCACATCATACTGGGCCCTGCGGTGATCGATTCCAATAGAGGAAGTGCTCCCATTGACAATAGGCGCATCCACCAGTACACATTTAAACTGCTCCTCCTCAATCAGTTTCTGCAGAATCTTATTTTCCTTCGACAAACCATAAACAATAATTCCAGTAATGCTCTGGGAACGCAGATACCTGGTAATTTCCTCCGCTGTTTTATTTTGAAACATGGAAAAAAATAATGTGATCACATCAATATTTAATTCCATAGCCTTATTGATAGCCCCCTGGATATACTGCATATTGATTTCATCAATTGCCTGGGTTTTCATATTCAAATTCACAAGAAGGGCTACTCTTCCCGATTGTTTGGAAGAAAGCGCCGCCGCAACAGAATTGGGAACAAAGTTTAATTCCTCCACAGCCCTGTTTACTTTGATTCTTGTTTTTTCGCTGACATTAGGATAATGATTCAGCACCTTTGAAACAGTAGAGATTGCTACCCCCGCATGTTTCGCCACATCTTTTATTGATACCATTTTGTGCCTCCGACAACTTGGAAAACGATTTCCAACATCATCATAACGAATGGATAGCAAAAATGCAAGCATTTTCTTACAAAATTCAAAACAACGGATGCCAAGCTTTGCCAGCCATCCTTATGTCAAACAACGGATGCCAAGCTTTGCCAGCCATCCTTATGTTAAAAAGAAAACGCTTCTATTACGAAGCGTTTCCCTAATCTGCTCTGTCTTTCTACATGTGCAGCACTTTATCTATGATTTGCATTACTTCTTCATTTTCATAAGGTTTTGAAATAAACTCGGCAGCACCGTATCTGATGGCCTGAATCATTTTTTCTTTTTGCCCTGCCGCTGTGATCATAATGACTTTTGCATCCGGATTTGCCTTTTTAATCAACTGAAGAGCCTCAATACCATCTAGCTTCGGCATTGTAATATCCATTGTCACCAGTTCAGGTTTCAGTCCCTTATACTTTATATATCCGTCCTCACCATCTGTACCTTCACCTACAATGGTATGCCCGGCTTCTTCCAGTATTTCTCTTAAAATTCTGCGAGATGTTCTTGAGTCGTCCACAATCAAAACATTTGCCATATTTATAACCTTGCTCCTTTCAAAAATTGAAAACTATCAATTTTCAATCTGTCTCTTGCTTCATTTCTATGCTATTGCCCAGCGCAATCACATAATTCACCATCTGCCCCTGAATATGAATAGGCAAAATCAGCATTTCTTCTCCCTCAAGTGCACTCACATGGGTGCTGAACTCTGGAGGATAAAGGTCCAATGATACTCCCGTCTGGCTGACTTCACTGGCGTAAAGTCCATTGATACAGTTGAGCAGCTCTCCCACTGCATCCAGTGCATCCTCATCTACTTCCAAAAAAGCTTCCTGGCCAAATATTGAAGCTACTGGCCAAAGTGCCTGCCCTTTTCCCGCCATGCAGCAGGTAATGTTTGGATTGCCTTTCATAAACTGAACTGCTGCATTATCTGCTTCACATCTTGAAGCTATGTATGCTTTTTCAGGATAAACTTCTGCATCCACACACCGCATAAGTGTGCGCAGGGCAGTTCCTGCAACTTCTAAATATTCACCGCCGTCAATAGGCAGATAAAGAGGCAGTATTCTGTCAATATCATCGCTCTTAATGTCTTCAATATTTGAAGATGTAAACTGATTATCATGTTGAAAATCCACCATATACTGCTCTAACTGCTCCACTGTCATTAGCTGTTGATTTTCCAGTGCCTGTGCAAATGCAAGATACGCATTCCCCTGCTTTTTAAGAAGTGCTTCCACCTGGCCTTTCGTCAAATATTTCTTTTCTACCGCAATATCCCCAAAACGTTTATCCACCGCAAACTGAAACCTGTTTATTTTATCAGCTTCTTCCTGTGTCATTAACCCCTCTGAAACTGCAATAAGTCCCAGTTTCACACGAACTTTTCTCTGCTCTGCCAAAAGATCCTTAAATTGTTCGATAGAAATAACGCCCTTACTTACTAGGTAATTTCCCACAATACTAGAAACCATACTGTACCCTCCTCAATAAGAAACGAATGCCAGACTACATATGCTGTATAAAAATTATAGCAGTGTCCGGCTTTATTACATAATATAAGAATAATATATTTATCATTTTTAGTCAATGAAAAAATATCCCCGAAGGATGTCTTTTCGACATCTGACGGGGATTCCTTTTCATTAACAGGGCACCTGAAAATGCCTTCTATTTTATATTTATTTTCTTACAAGATGGCGGGGTACTCCATTTACAAATATGGGCAGCAGTTCACCCATGATAAGCGGTCTTGCATATTTTATATAACCATCATTTAAATTGCATCCGTCTTCCGTAATCCATTCTGCCGGAACCGGTCTTTCCACGTTTGCAATTGCATGGATATCATATGCACTGGTTCCACACTGATAAGGATCATCACCATTTCTGTCCAGTGTAACCATCATACCGGTCTTGCCTTCCTCGGCTGCCATTACCGCATCATGTCCTGCCTGGAATGCCTCGTTAATGTCTGTCAGGGAAGCAAGATGGGTTGCTGCACGCTGAAGTGTTGAAAATTCAACTGCTCTGGTCTTAAGTCCTGTCTCTGCTGCGATCTGCTGTGCAAGATAAGCTGCCGTACCAGACATTTGCTTATGTCCAAATGCATCCACTGCAACATTTTCATTTGCAAGTTCACATACGTAGCGTCCGTCAGCAATATGAATTCCTTCTGAAACAGCAATCACTACAGAAGACTTAGTTGCTGCCAGTTCTTTTACTTTCGCCATAAACGCATCCATATCAAATACCTTTTCAGGCAGATAAATCGCATCACATCCACTGCAGTCATCCCCCTTTGCAAGGGCTGCTGCTGCTGTAAGCCATCCTGCATTACGTCCCATAATCTCTACGATACAGATAGTAGGCTTCTTAGCGCCAAAGGATTCATTATCACGAATGATCTCCTTTAAACTGGTTGCAATATATTTTGCGGCACTGCCATAACCCGGACAATGGTCTGTTACAGGAAGATCATTGTCAATGGTCTTGGGCACACCCATAAATCTCTGGGATTTGCCATGTGCTGCGGCATAATCAGACAGCATTTTTACTGTATCCATAGAGTCATTTCCGCCAGCATAGAACAGACACTCAATATCATGTTTTTCCATGATCTCAAATACCTTCTCATATACCTCTTCATGTCCTTCAATCTTGGGCATTTTGAATCGGCATGAGCCTAAAAATGCAGAAGGAGTTCTCTTTAATAATTCAATTCCGGTAGGGTCCTCCAGATAATCTTCCAGCTCTATCATCTTGTCCTCCAAAAAGCCTTCAATACCATGAACCATACCATATACTTTCTTAACACCGATCTGTTTTGCCGCTGCATATACGCCTGCAACAGATGAGTTGATTACGGCTGTAGGTCCGCCGGACTGTCCAACTACAATATTTCCTTTCATTTCAACCTCTCCTTTATCTTTATTTTTCCTTTTCATTTCATCATTTAGAAGTATAGCAGATTCCATTTTTTCTGACAAGTATCATTCCCATATTTAGGCAAAGGACAGTATGCAGTAAACTGCATATATGGCAAGAAGCGCGATTCCCTGCAGCCTGGAAGATTTCTTCCTTACCAAAATAGGTACAATCAGCACTGCCATCACCAGACAGGACAGCGGCATATCCACTTTAACCGCAGAGGACTCTAAGGGAATCCCGGCAACAGCGGAAGGAATTCCAATTACCAAAAGCATATTCAAAAGGTTGGCACCAATCACATTTCCAAGTCCTACATTCCCATATCCTTTGATCAGGGACATAACAGAAGTCATAAGCTCCGGCAGCGAGGTGCCAAGTGCAATAAAGGTAACTGCAATTACACGTTCCGGCACTCCAATTGCCTCTGCAATCAAAATTCCGTTATTCACTAAAAGCTTTGCACCTACAAATAAAAAGACTGCACAGACCACCAGGATAACCAACTGAACCGGAATGGAAATTTTCTCTTCCTCTTCCTTTTCCTCCTTCTCATCACTGCCGCCCTCCATCGGTGCACGCATTACCGTTATGCAGGCATAAACCACAAATAAAACTAAAAGGATCACTCCCACCGGACGGCCAAACGCCCCTGTCACAAAGCCGCAGATGTTCAATCCAATCAGCACCAGAAAGAAAAAGGCGCTGCGCCACCACATGGAAGCCCTCTCCACCTGCCCGGATGGACGTATTGTCTGTGTAAGTCCTGCGATCAATGCAGTATTACAGATAATAGAACCAAAGGCATTTCCGGCGGCAATTGCTGCCGAACCATCAAAGGCTGCTGTGGTGGAAACTAAAATTTCCGGCAGGGTAGTTCCAAGGCTTACAATCGTTGCTCCCACAACAATTTGTGGAATGCCAAGCTTTTTTGCAATGGCCACTGCTGCATCCACCAGTCTGTCCCCGCCCAGACAAATCAATATTAATCCTGTTACGAATAAAATTACCGCTTTTATCATTTTTCTTTTCCTTTCTCTTAAAAAGTATTCCACATGCGCCAGCATTCCTATACAAAAAAGACTTCTGACGCACAGCTTATGTGTGTCAAAAGTCTCGTACTTCCTCAACTATGGAAGTGTTCAGCCACGGCAGACGCCGGAGATTGTTGACTGAACCCTTTTTACTACTCCCTTTTAACTTGAAGAAAATTTTACCAGAAAACCACATTTATGTCAAACAATTTTCTGTAAAGCCTCCTTGGATAATATTTTCTTAATGTGAGTAAGAAACAGGATTGACGCTGTTACTGCCGACACAACATCCGAAACAGGCTCCGCGTAATAAATTCCCATAACGCCAAATCTAAGTGGCAGAATCAATGCAAGGGGAATCAGCAGAATTACTTTCCTGAACACCGCAATAAACAAGGATATCTTTGCCTGTCCCAGAGCAAGAAAGGTGGGCTGTATCCCCTGCTGGAGTCCGAACACCAGCATACCGCACATAAAGACCGGCATCATCTCTTCCACCAGCCCAATCAGCCGCGCATCATTGGTAAACATCCCTGCAAAAAACGCCGGATACAAAATGATAAGCAGTGTCGCCCCGGCCGCAAACAAAAAACAGATACTTATCATCACCCGATAAAGCTTTTTTACCCGATCAAAATTACCTGCGCCAAAATTGTAGCTGATAATCGGCTGCACGCCCTGAGTAAATCCGCCTAAAGGGGCTGCATACATCTGCATCACGCTCTGCATGATGGTAAGCGAACCAACATACAAATCTCCGCCATACCTTTGTAGGCCGCTGTTTAATACAATACTAATAAGGCTTTCCGTCGCCCGCATAATAAAAGGGGAAACCCCCAGCGCCATCACACTTCCAATCACAGAAAAATCCGGCTTCATTGCCTTCCACTTAATGGTCAGCGAAGACTTTTCACTAATTAGAAAGCCTACTGTCCAAAGTGCGCTTAAAGCCTGAGAGATCACAGTTGCCCTTGCCGCTCCTTTTACCCCCATATGGAAAACAAAAATAAAAATGGGATCTAAAATAATATTGGCAGCCGCTCCTATAAGCACTGCAATCATGGCAGTTCTGGAGCGTCCCTGGGAAATAATAAAGGCATTCAGCCCCAGTGCAAGTTCGACAAAAATCGTTCCCATCAGATAAATCGTCATGTAATCTACTGCATAGCCGATGGTTGCGTCACTGGCCCCAAACACGTACAAGAGAGGTCTTTGAAACAGATAAAAGAAAACCATTAATGCTGCTGTAAAAATAAGCAGCATAGTTACACCATTGCCTAATATTTTCTCAGCTCTCTTTCTGTCGCCTTTTCCAAGCCAGATTGCCGCTAACGGAGCTCCTCCAGCGCCCACAAAGGCAGAAAAAGCTGAAACCAGCGTAACAATAGGAAAAGTAACGCCTACCCCGGTCAGTGCCTCCATTCCCACACCTTCAATATGTCCTATATAAATTCTGTCTACAATGCTGTATAAAATATTGATAATCTGTGCAACAATGGAAGGAACCGCCATACTAAACATCAGCTTTCCTATTTTTTCCGTTGCCATTTTCTGTTCTTTATCCTGCTCCTGCACCTGTTCCACTCCCTTTCAACCATGCTTCCTGCATATTCAGCACGGACTATAGCAAACTGGCATACTCTGTAAACCAGCCTTCTGACAAAAAAGCAGCAGTACCTATCAAGATGCTGCTGCCCTTTCGGCAGATAAACTTATCAATTATAATATCTTATGCGGTTAGTGGGACTTGAACCCACACGCCTCTCAGCACAAGAACCTAAATCTTGCATGTCTGCCAATTCCATCATAACCGCCTTTGCTGCCTACTCATAGTATCATCAAAAGCGTTTCCTGTCAATTGGCATTCAATATCTTACATTTTTATTCAGCCTTTTCTCCTACTGTTCTTCCAAACTGCTGTTCTTTTCGATCTTTTCAGTCTTTACAGCGTTTCTTACCGGCTGTACCTCTGATGTCATGGTACACTTACCATCAAAGCTTGCTCCCTCATCAATCACAAGAGATCTTGCAGAAATATTGCCATTTACTTTTCCAGTGGAAAGAATCTCCAGTTTTCCAAGAGATGCAATATCCCCGTCTACTCTTCCTGAAATAATGATGTTCTTAGCTGATACATTTCCTTTGACAACTCCCTCCGGCCCAAGGATTAATTCCTCTTCAGAAGTACAATTTCCATTCACTGTACCGTCTACGCGGACTGTATCTGTTGTCTTAAGATTTCCGTCAAAAACAGTTCCCTCACCGAGTACTGTGCTGACCTTTGTTCTTGTTCCTGCTGTTGACATTGTGTTTTTGTTTTTTCCAATCATTATATTAATCTCCTTTTATCCTTTTGCATCAATAATATTGATGGGGTCTATTGGTTCACCTTCAAGCAATACCTGATAATCCAACTGCGTGTTTTCCAGCGTGACCGTAATCAGCGCTTCTCCTGATAAAACTTGGTCTCCTTCCTGCACATTCAATTGTGCCTCCTGATTACACATATAGCGGGTTTCATAACCGTTTTCATGCTCAATTTCAATAATATAGGAATAAGTGTCATCAGAACTAATGGCTGTAACTGTACCATCTTCTGTTGCAATAATACTGTCATCCACCTGCATGCCAAAGGACATGTAAGGCTGGTCTGGTGAATAAGGCGATATCACAAGCGCCACTCCCGAAGAAGGAAAACGATTTGGATACGAACCTTCCGCTTCCTGTTCCGTCTCCCCGGCAGCTTCTCCACTCTCTGCCATCTGAGTCTCATTACTCCTTAGTATTTCCAATTCCTGCGTAAGACGTGTCATTTCACTACCTAAACGCTCATTTTCTTCCTTAAGCTGCAATGCCTGCTGCTCTCCAGATGCAATCTGTTTATGTAAAGCCTCCTGGTTTCCCAGAACATATACAGCCCAACAGGATAATCCTGCCGCTATGGCACAAAGAAGAAACAAAAAAACTGCAATCAGGCGAATGGACGACTTTGAAACCCGGTATTTCTTAATACTTTTTCCAGTATTGGAAACCATAAGTACAGAAAAAATTTCTTTGCGTTTATGCCTTTTTTGTTCCATATTAACTATAACCTCCCATGAATAGTATGATAGAAAAAAAATTCGTTTCTGTCAAGGAAGGAAGGCCAAATGACGCACGAAAAGTTATCATTTTACTTCTACAATTTCAAAAGTTCTTTTAATGCCTCATTTCCTGCCGGATCTGCCGGAGCCCTGCACTTAACGCTGTTTACCGTTTTTCCTTGGGAATCCCTGTAATATACAGTAAGTTCCATATCTGGATTTTTTTCATTGAGCAGATAATCTACACAAAATTCCTCAGGGCAGAGTCCCTCTGACAATTCTTTTATATCGTTTTCATTCGTAAACGTTTTTTTCCATTCCAAAGAATCCCAGTGGTATAAAAGTCCCTGTGTCAGCATATATTTATCCACAATAATTTTAGTGATTTTGTAATCGCTGATGCTTTTGGTACTATCAATGCCATATTTTTCTAAAAGTCCCTGTACCTTTATAAACTCCGGATAAATGTACCCGGATACATCTCCCTGATTTTTCATGGAGATAAAATCAAAACGTCCTACAGGGTTCTGCGTTCTTATATCGAAAAATGTTAGAGCATCTAAATCTTCCTTATAGGCTTCTAACAACTCCTGCCTTTCTTCCTCATTCAAATCCAGCGTAAACTTCTCTACCCCGTTTGTCCATCTCACATCATAATATTTTAAGGATGCAAGGCGCATCCCTCCTAGACATCCATCTTTAAATTCCTTTCCGGAAAATATTTCTTCAAACCCATAAAGCGCAGGCCAGGAGATTTGATATCTGCAATACCTTTTCCTCCCATTTTTCAGGTCAAACCTTATTAGAATCTCATAGTCTGCATTTTCTTCTTCACCATTTACGCTCACCCACTCATATGCCCTTTCCATCTCTTCTCCAGTAAGGTTCATGTTAAGCAGCATCTGACTGCTGTCATCACCACTGTGCAATGCAGTCAATACGACCGCCATCGCATCTACCTGATCTTTTGAAGGAAGTCCGCCTTCCTTTTTTCCTCCAATTGCAAACACCGCAACCACAAAAACCACTACAATCAGCTCTGCCAAAAGATGCCATTTTTCCGAAATAAATTTTTTTGCATCATAAGCAATCAGCATGTTTAATAATCCATGCATAAGCGGCACGCCAAGCGCAATTCCTATCACTACAAACACCGTCTTAAACAGACCGAAAGAAAAAATCTGCAGCGCGCCTATCAGCCAAAGTACTGCAAGCAGCATACATCCATAACGAACCAGCAGGCAGAGCGGCTTAAAGGTAAACATTATTCTTTTCCGCTCTATAGGGCGTATCTGAAAAACAAGGAAATTAATTACCAGCAGCACAATTGTTAAAAATAAAAGAAACAAAACAGGAAAGAAATGTTCTTCTATCCGCCATGACGCACCATCAACAAATTCCCTTATGCCGGCAGCATTTTCAAGGAGAGGCAGCGGCGAAAGGCAGCCTTTTAATGTTTCCAGTGTTTCCGAATAATAAAAAGACGGAAGAAAGATCTGGAACATTTTTTCCGTTACATACATGCCGGCAGCCGGCCCAAAGAAAAACAGTGCCATTAAAAAAACCATATATCCTGCATTTTGCGTTAAAAAAGCAGCCAGGATCGTTAAACTCATTACAAACAAAAAACCAAGGATCAGGACAATGCACCCTGCCCAAACAGAAAAGAAACTGTCTTCATACTGGGAATATCCCATAGAAACAGATATTCTGAAAAATAATATTTTGCATATAATCAAAGCGCTGGAAAATATTACTGTATTGTTTATGTATTCTGCCGCAAATAACTGTTTTCTGGAAAATGGCAGGCTTAAAATTAAATCCGCTTTCTGCTGTGAGTATAAATAGCGAAAGCTGCCTGCCCCCATCAACACGCCAAAAATGAGCATACCTGCAAAAAAAGAAGTATTGCCCGCTCCCACGTAAAGACTCCTTACCTCTCCTGTAGGAATTGTCATTTTCATGGAAAACAAAAGACAGAACATTCCAAACACGTACCAGGAAGCCGCAATCATCCACAGCTTACTTTTTAAGTTTTCCTTAAGAAGCCCCAAAAACTTTTTTGCTGCTTTCATTATATTTTGCTCCATTCCTCTTGTGTTAAAATTCTGCCTCTATGTAAAAAGCCTTTTTCTGTACAGATCTGTTCCATTTCTTCCATATAGTGTGATACCATTAGAATTGTCATGTTCCTGTGTTTTGCCGCACTGGTTAAAATTTCATTCACTTTTTTTCTGATCCTGGGATCTAAACCGTCAAACACCTCATCACACAAAAGATATTTTGTTCCCGCACAAATTGCAGCCCCGATAAACATCTGCTTTTTCATTCCCTTTGAAAAGCTGTCAACCATTGCCCCTTCCTCCAGATTGAACTGCTCTAAAAGATAACGGTATTCTTCCATTACAAACCGGGGATAAAAACTCTTATAATAATCCCCAATCGTAAGGGGGGTTGCATTCCTTTCATAATATTGCACGTCCGGCATATAAAAAAAATTCTCTTTTGCCGCCACTTTAAAAGCGCACTCTCCATCTATCCTGATTTCTCCACCATCCGGCCTATAGATTCCCGCAATCAGCCGAAGCAATGTGCTTTTGCCTGCTCCATTTTCACCCATAAGTCCATAAATACTGCCATCAGGAATGACAAGAGATACTTGGTCAAGGCATAAAAATTGATCAAACTTTTTAGATACATGATCTAATTCAATCATTGTCTCCTCCCATCTGCTTTATTACTTTACGATTAATACGAAGCAGGAAAAATATTGTAACTGCTAAAGACATAAGTTCTGCAATGGGAAAGGCCCACCATACATAGCTTACCTCCCCTAAAAGGGACAGCAGATATGCTGCCGGAAGTAATACCAAAAGCTGCCTTGCTATGGATACAATCATGCTGTATACTCCATTTCCAAGGGCCTGAAACAATGAACCGCAGACAATGCAAAAACCAGCAAACAAAAAGCTGACGCTGATGATCCTAAGGGCCGGCACACCGATGGCCAGCATACTCTGGGAAGCGTCAAACAGCGCAAACAATGGTGCCGGAAAAATCTGAAATATCAAAAATCCTGCTGCCATTAACCCTAATGCATAAAAAATACTGTATTTTAAGGTCTGAACCATCCTATCACGCGCTCCTGCCCCAAAATTAAAAGCAATAATGGGAACCATACCATTATTCAGCCCAAAAACAGGCATGAAAACAAAACTTTGAAGTTTAAAATATACTCCAAATACAGCCACCGCCGTAGAACTAAAAGAAATTAAAATCTTATTCATTCCATAGGTCATTACAGAACCAATTGCCTGCATAATAATAGACGGAACCCCTACCTGGTAAATTTGTCCAATTATCTTTGCATCAGGCTTAAATCCCTTTAAATGCAGGTTAATGTCTGTATTTTTCTTAACATTGATTATAATTGCCATAATACCTGCTATAACCTGTCCCATTACCGTAGCAACAGCCGCACCTGCAACTCCCATGCGGGGCATACCCAAGTAACCAAAAATAAAAATTGGGTCCAGGATAATATTAATAATTGCTCCGGTTCCCTGGGTAATCATGGTATGAAATGTTCTGCCTGTTGACTGAAGAAGTCTCTCAAAAATAAACTGTGTGTACATTCCGAAGGAACAGCAGCATATAATGGTTAAATATTGTTTTCCATAATCAATGATTTGCGCGTCACTTGTCTGACTTAAATAAAAGGGTATGGTCACAAAAATACCTACCACCAAAAAAACCAGATAACTGATTGCAGAAAGAAATATGCCATTAACGGCTGTTTTATCTGCCTTGTGGTAATCCTTTTCTCCCAATGCCCGGGACAAAAGCGCATTTACGCCTACTCCTGTCCCCACACCAATTGCAATCATCAAAGATTGAATGGGAAATGCCATAGATACAGCCGTCAGTGCATTTTCATCAATTCGCGATACGAAAATACTGTCCACAATATTGTAAAGTGCCTGTACCAGCATGGATATCATCATCGGCAGTGACATATTAATCAAAAGCTTATTCACCGGCATAGTGCCCATTTTATTTTCTTTTTTCTCCTGTATTGCTTCCATTTTTATTCAACCTTTCCTCCATTTCAGGGTATCTTACGCTGAAAAAAGTGTGCCTGTATAAGGGCATTTTCCACATAGAAGTATTCCAGAGTTTCCGAAACTCTTCATTGCTGACTTTCCTGTTATAGCCGTTTTCACTGCTGTTTGCCAACTGGGGCAGAGAATCCGCCAGAAAAAAGTGAAACTCGTCATAGCCCACAACAGGAACGTAATGAAGCCACTTTTTACCGGGATAGGTTCTAATAAAAACAATAGGCGGTCTTCCACTGCTGATCTCCCTTTTCAGGGCATTTAGGTTCCCGGTGCAGTAGACAGCCTTCATTCCCTGCCGGGATAAAAGTTTTTTCACTCCCTTCGGGTACACAGAACCATCCTTCCGCCTACAGGGAATTTCCCCATATAACTCTGCACCTGATGCCTCCCTTCCAAAATGACGCAGCACAAAGGCAGCAGCATAAGCAGAACATTCTGTCCCTGACTGTAAATCTATCCGGTTAGCACGTGAAATCAGAAAACAGGGAGGGTAACACTTTTTTGCAAAACATGGGTGCAAAATCCCCATCAGCAGGCAGTCTGCCATCGTGATAAATATAACTGTCTGTAAAATAATTATAAATAAAGACCAGAAAAAATCCGGATTATAAATCTCATGCATAAAGCCTGGCCTCCTCCATCCTCAGCACAAAATCCGTCATAACAGTAAGCACATGCTTAATCATTATACTATATATAAAATAGAATGCAATAAGTTCTCTGTTTCCTCTCCTGAAATTACTTATCAAAACCTGGTGTAAAAACTAAAAAAATATGTTGACAGGACTTAATGCATATTTTATAATATACCTTGCGTTGCGTAGATATGCAACAGGACAAAACCAGCGGGGTGTGGCTCAGC
>DKUR01000028.1:22168-22325 GCA_002490775.1 Lachnospiraceae bacterium UBA7199
GTTCGAATCCTGTCACCCCGATTGAACATTCGTAACGCATATTTCATCTGCGGGTGTAGTTCAATGGTAGAACACCAGCCTTCCAAGCTGGATACGTGGGTTCGATTCCCATCACCCGCTTTATGCGATAGTGGCGTAGTTGGTAACGCGCGACCTT
>DKUR01000049.1:0-18525 GCA_002490775.1 Lachnospiraceae bacterium UBA7199
TTTGTGGATCAGAAATGTATATTACCCGCCGGATGTCACTTTGAGAGATGCATGGAGCTTTTGGCAGTATATGGATACTGCTGTTTTAGAAGGATACACGGGAACTGAAAAATACATTGATATGAATGTGTTTAGGGGAACGAAAGAAGAACTGGAAATGCTGCTTGTTCAGAAGGATGAAGGTAATAGGTCAATTTTGGGGCAGGAGATTTCACTGGATGTTTGTAATCTTCAGTATGACAATAGCGGAGTAAAGGTTTATGCCTATTTTGGTATGATGCAGGCACTTTTTATTCAAACGCCGGAAAGAGAAGAGATTATCTGTCCGGTATGCAATTTTTGGATTGACCAGGAAGGGGAAGCAATCTGGATTTTAGAGTGTAAAGAAACGATTCAGGTGAAAAAAGTGGATTTGCAGCAGGACAACTTTTTGTCAGAAACTTTGATATTGGATCAGGAAGATCTGGAAGCTTTAATTTCGAATGTATATGGACTTACAACACAGAAGGAGAAAAAAGATTTTCTGGATATGACTGTTGATTTATCTGGAAAAAAAGAAGAAAATGGGGAAACAATTTTAGGAGGAAGGGCGTACGGAGTATATAAAGGGACGGACAAAAGTTTTTACATTTCTTATAAAATTAACATAGAAAGTGGGGCAGTAAGTGCAAAAGGATACCTGCAGAACCTTTCTATAAATCCATTGTATCAGGAATTTTTATTTCATAATCTGACCGTAGAAACTCCTATGACAGAAAGTAAATCAGGATTGTGGAAGGAGTTGATCTATGTGTTAGAAGAGCAAAGAGGACAACTCGTTTGTCAAAATATATTTTTTATGCCTGTAGATGCAGAGCACCAATATGATACAGCGATTTTTAGTGTTGGGGCAGCAGTGTGGTTTGACTGTGCAGATTTTTTGGATATTCCTACAAAAAAATGTGAGGAACCAAAAAGCAGGGAGGAAGTATTTAATGCAATTGAAAGTGGAGATTTTTCTGTCGTCACAACGAAATATTCCGATCCGGACAGGCTGGCAGAAGAACTTAAAAGCGACTATGAAATGTGTATAAACTGGGATAAAACATCAGCCAGAGTGGAGAGATGTGATATTAATGGAGATGGATTTGAAGAATTTTTATTTTTAGTTAGATATGATTTTAATAATTACGAACAAATAGAATTTATTTTAACATACAGAAATGGCAGAGCCATCTGTTCCTACTATGATTGGTGCGATGGCAACGAATGGCTGACCTTAGGGGAGAAAGAAAAATTAATCCACAATATATACAGTAATAATGGTTTTTGCACATATTCAGGGTATTATGGCTGTACCTTAAATGCAAAGGGAATCAAAGATGTAGACAATACCGGATATGGTCTTGAAATCTGTAATGTTTATTCGCTGGAAGAAAGTGGTTTGTGGTGGTGGACAGAGCAGCTTCCTGAAATAATCAGGGAAGGAATTTATTATGTAAGGGTACGCGCTAAAACTGCTGAAGAGATAGAAAGTGATGGAACTGCGAAAGGCGCGATAAAGGAACTGATTTCTAAAGACGAGTTTTTAAAAGAATATAAAGAACTGACAGGAAAAGAATTTGTAGAGTAACGAAAAATGCCAGAGTTACATAGATTTTTATGATTTCTCCATTTCATGTCACAGAAACTGTTGTGGCAATGTATGCGCTTCCTATCTTTTTCACGAATCTTTTTAATAACCTGATATTCTGTCAGGTGATACAATTCCATAATTTGCTCAATCTTTTTATGCAATTTCAGTGCAGGGCAGGGTTTATGTTGAAGCATGATGTCAAAAAAACAGGTCATTCATCCATATAAACAGGTCGTCTGTCGGGAAAATGAAAATTTAAAGTTAGCTGTGATATGATAAATAAGGCTATAACATGCACATTAAGGGCATGGGTTAGCCTTGATTTGAATGCGTATAAAACGGGTAGATTGGAGTCAAATATGAAAATCAAAATAGCATTATGTACGTCAGATGTTCAGTTCAGCCAGCGGGTGGTGCATTACTTCCAGTCTCATTATTATGATAAGTTTACCTGGAATGTATTTACAGAGCTGCCTTTTCTGACAGACTTTTTAAAGGAAAAGGATGCTGACATTGTTCTTGTAGATAAAGAACTGAAAAATGAACTGGAGACGGCTCTGTCTGGCATTAAGAAAGAGAGTATTTGTGCATATCTGACAGAGGACAAGGAAGAAGCCTTAAATGACAAAGAACAGGATATTTTTGAAATAGAAAAATATTTAAGGGCAGATAAGCTGTATCGGGAACTTTTGGAGCTTTATTCTCAAAAATCAAATGCTCATTATCATAAGAGCGGGATTCTCAATGATAAAACAGATATTTATGTTTTTGTTTCTCCGGCAGGAGGCGTGGGATGCTCCACAGCGGCCTGTGCTGCCGCCCAGGGCTTTGCCAGATTTGAAAACGTACTGTACATAGAATTGGAAAACATAGGGGCGCTGCCGCTTGTTTTTGACGGAGAGGAAACAGGTGCTGCTGGGCTTGATGAAGTGATTTTTGCTCTGAAAAGCAGAAGAAAGGTGCTGGAATTAAAAATTACCAGTTCTGTCAGCCGGGATAAAAGCGGTGTGTTTTTCTTTAAAGAAAGCGGAAATACGCTGGATGTGCTGACTCTTTCAGAAGGAGATATCAAAGAACTTTTAACTGCCATAGGACAGATGAAAGAATATGACAAGGTGATTTTGGATGCAGGGAATGGGCTGGGAGAAAAGGAAATTGCCGCAATGACTTATGCCGGAAGAGTGGTGGTTATCGCCGACGAGAGCAAAGTGTGTGAAAAAAAACTGACAAGATATGTGGAAACCTTACAGCTGATAGAAGAAAAAAAGAAGGCAGATATTTGTTCTAAAATGATTTTGTTCTATAACAAGGTTTTAAATCAGAGAGAACTTCTGCAAAAGCAATGCGGCATCCGGGTGGCAGGAGGACTTCCTAAAATAGAAAACGGAACCTACGAGGGAATTATTGGGAAGCTTGCCAGGATGGAGATAATCCACAATATGAAATGACGCAGGTAAAAGAAAGCGGTGTGAGGTAATTCATGCAGGATATAGAATGGCAGAAAGCAAAAGAAGATATTAAAAAAAGAGTACTGGAAAATATTAATTTATCCAAGGTGGAGGATGAAGCCTTAGAAAATGAAATCCGCAGGGAGGTAGAGCAGTATTTTGCCAAGCAATATCTGTCCATAGCGGAAAAGGCTGGTTTGACGGATGAGATCTTCAGTTCTATCAGGGGATTTGGGATTCTGGACGGTATTTTGAATGACGACACCATAACAGAGGTAATGATTAATGGCGCCAAAGAAATTTTTATTGAAAAATCCGGTAAGCTGATCCATCTTTCTGATGAATTTGAAAGTGAGGAAAAGCTCCAGGATATTGTACAAAGAATCGTGGCACTGGCAGGGCGTGAGGTGAATCAGGCCAATCCCATTGTAGATACAAGGCTGCCTGACGGTTCCCGTGTGAATGTGGTGCTTCCGCCTATTTCCTTAAAGGGGGCCATTGTTACCATCAGAAAGTTTTCAAAGGAACCTATGACTATTGAAAAGCTGATAGAATATGGTTCCCTTACCCCCCAGATTGCTGATGTTTTAAAACTTTTGGTAAAGGCAAAATATAACATTTTTATTTGTGGAGGAACCGGCTCCGGAAAGACCACCTTTTTAAATGCCATCTCCAATTTTATTCCTTCCGACGAGCGGATTATCACCATAGAAGATTCAGCGGAGCTTCAGATTGCAAATATCGAAAATCTTGTAAGCCTGGAAACCAGAAATGCAAATACCGCAGGGGTTGGACAGATCAGTATCAGGGATTTGATTAAATCTGCGCTGCGAATGAGACCGGACCGGATCATTGTAGGTGAGGTAAGAGGGGCGGAGGCGCTGGATATGCTGCAGGCAATGAATACAGGTCATGACGGTTCTTTGTCTACAGGCCACGCCAATTCCACCCGGGATATGCTGAGCCGCTTAGAAACAATGGTGCTTACCGGCGCAGAGGGACTTCCCCTTGAGGCTGTGCGCCAGCAGATCGCTTCGGCGGTGGATATTATCGTCCATCTTTCAAGGCTTCGTGACCGGTCAAGAAAGACAATGGAGATTACGGAAGTGACCGGCTATGTAAACGGAGAAATCCAGCTCAATCCGCTGTATGTCTTCAAGGAGGATGCATCTTCCACCATAGATAAGGTAAGCGGCTGCTTAAAAAGGACGGAAAATCCGCTGAAAAAGGATTTCAAATTAAGACTGATGGGGTACCGGGGCAATATATAGATGCTTCGGGGCAAACCGGAAGCCAGACACTTCAGGATGCAACAAAAACGTTGAAAGGAGAAAAAACGTGGCGCTGTTTCGAAAGAAAGAAAAAGAAGTATATGAAGAAATTTCTTCCCTGATTGGAGACGGGGACGACTATCATGTCTATCACATGACCAGGAAGGATGTGGTGATTGCCTTTTTGATCGGCGCAGGAATCGCAATTCTGGTTACCTGGCTGTTTTTTGGAAATGTTATTTTATCTGTTGTTACAGCAGCGGCGGCAGGTATAATAGCACAATCCATTTACAGGAACTATAAGATGGAAAAAAGAAAAAAGGCACTGCTGATTCAGTTTAAGGATCTTTTAGAGGCCCTAACTTCCTCCTATTCAGCTGGAAAAAATACTTTGGAAGCATTTACAGATGCAGAAGGGGATATGGCCCAGATTTATGGGGAAGAGGCGGATATTGTAAAAGAACTGTTCATTATTACAGGGGGCATGAACAACAACATCAACATAGAGGACCTACTGCTTAATTTTGCTGCAAGAAGCGGGCTGGATGATGTAAGGAATTTTGCAGATGTGTTCCGTGTAGCGATCCGACAGGGGGCAAATATTAAGGATATTATCTTTTCCACCAGAGATATTATCAGCGACAAAATAGAGATTGAAATGGACATTAATGCTATGATGGCAGGGAATAAAAACGAACTCAACGTGATGATGATTATGCCGCTGATTATCATTGTCAGTCTGGGAGGACTGGGAACTGGAATGACAGCAGTAGATAATAACCTGATCAATGTGATCATTAAGGTCATTGCTTTAGGAATGTTTGCCCTTGCCTATTATCTGGGGAAAAAGATTACTTCCATTAAAATTTAGGAGTGTGTGTTATGCAGAGTGTATTTCAGCTTGCAATGCTGGTTCCGGCTACCATAGCTGTGGTGGTGTGGATGATTCTGGCATTAAAATATGAGGAAAAATTTAAGGAGATCACTTCATCAATTGATTCCAAAGAGTATTACTTAAGCGAATTGTTTTATATTGGATTTCAGATCATGGAAATGGTTCATTTTAATATGAAATCTGATTCCGCCAGAAAGAAAATCAAATTGATGGGGGAAGTGTATGGGAGAAAGTATGCCGAGTATTATTTTTATGTACTTACAGGCGGACAGATTACCTACATAGTCACAGTAGTTCCTGTTGTTTTTCTGCTGGCGCTTCTGGCCAACAATCCCACAGCAATGCTGCTTGGCCTTGTGATAGCCGGGCTGTTTGTATGGTATTTAAATGAAAGCTTTAAGGATAAGCTTACCGCAAGAAGGGAAAGGCTCCTATCTGATTTTCCACAGGTATTATCCAAAATCACCTTGTTAGTGAATTCAGGAATGCTCCTTAGGGATGCATGGAACCTGACTGCACAGCAGGGAAACAGCGTATTGTTTACAGAAATGCAGCTTACAGCCCATCAATTGGAAAACGGTGTGCCGGAGATGGCGGCATATCAGGAGTTTGCTGAGCGCTGCGGGGTAAAGGAAATCAGGAAATTTTCTTCTATGGTGATACAGGGGCTGGGCAAGGGAGGTTCCGACCTGACCGCTTTTCTTAGGGATATGTCAGAGGAAATGTGGATAGAAAAAAAGAATCTGGTGAAGCAGAAGGGAGAGAAGGCAAATGCAAAGCTGCTTGCACCTACGGTAATTATTTTTATCGGAATTTTATTTATGATTATGGCGCCGCTGCTTGCGGGGTTATGATAAAACAACAATTTTAACAAAGAAAGCGTTTCACAAAATGAAATGCTTCAGAATGGAGGAAAAATGAGGGAATATCTATCAGACAAAATGTGGCAGGCCAGAGGAATGCTGCTGATTGCAAAGGAGAGAATGAAAGAACAGGCGTTAAGGCTGGTGAAGGATGAAAATGGAGATACCAATTTCGTGTCTATTATTTTGATTGTGGTTATTGTGATTGCAGTAGCAATGATATTCAAAGATAAGTTGACAAATGCGATGGACACTGTAATGAATAAGCTAACAGGTTTTATTGATGGCAAAGAAGGCCCTAAGCCTCCAGTTTAGAAAGGAATGCAAATTAAAATGAAAAACGAAAAAGGCGCCGTTATGGTTGAGACGGTGGTCATTCTGCCTTTTGTCATGATGACAGTCTTTTTCCTGCTGTATCTGGGGCTTATTAAGCTGCAGGACATGGCAATTTTATATCAGGTTCAGCGGACCGCGCACCAGGGTTCGCTGATCCTTGCCAGCCCCGGGTACTCTGCTTTAGGCCCTTACAATGAAAAGCAGATCGACTTAGCTTCCTCTGGCGCTGTGACGCAGGCACGTGCGGAAGAATATTACAAAGCCTATCATGAAAATATTCTGACGCTGTACCGGGAAATATTCGGTTATGGTGGATGGACCAGTCAGGAGGAAATGCAGGATTTCCTTGAGAAAATGGGAGATGACACCATGATGCTTGCCGGTGTGTCGCTGTTTGAAGAAAAGGCGTCCCTTCACAGGGGGATATTTGGAACCCGGCTGGATGCGGAAGTGACCTTTGGGTTTCCGGCCCCCGGCGTGCTGCGATATTTCGGTTATGAGGGCAGGATGGAGTTTAAGCAGGGGGCCTCTTCTCTGGCGGTAAATCCTTCCTCGGTGGTGCGGAATGTGGATCTTGTGTGTGATGCGGTTGTGGCGCTTAAAGAGAAACTTCACCTGGATGAAAATGGAAATTTAGAGAAGATTCTGGAAGGAATCAGAGAGTATTTATTTTAGAAAGCGGGAGCAGTCATGTTTCGATTTTTTGTAAAAAATAGAGGGGCCATTTCGGTTTTTTTAACTTTAATATTAATTCCCACCTTTATTTTTGGCGGTGTGTTGATTGATGGCAGCAGGATTCTCGGCGCAAAAAATTTAGTTTCCGGCGCCGGAGACCTTGCCATGAACGCAGCCCTTTCCAATTATCATGAGGGGTTAAACCAAACCTATGGACTGCTTGCAATGGCGGAATCGGCGGAGGAAGTAAGCAGCATTATGGAGGATTTTTTCAGGACAACGCTGCAGGCTGTGGATATATCCGAGGAGGACTTTAGCAAGGCGCTGGTGTATCTGGAGTTTACCCATGATGATTTTTACGTGTCCGATGTTCCCGGGACAGAAATTTTTCAAACCGAGGTTTTCCGGCAGGAGGTGCTGGAATACATGAAATATCGTGCCCCTGCTGTGTGGCTGGACCGGGCAATTGGCGAGAAGGCCGCGCAGCTTGAAAATATCGAAAAAGAAAAAAATGCAGCGGACGGAGAGCTTAAGTTTGAATCCGGCCTGGATGATGTGCAGGAGATTTTTGATGATATTAACGAGTGTACGGAAGTACTGGAAAATGTCTATAAGTATATCAATGAAGAGACTGGATTTAACAATATGTTAAATGCGGCAAAAACTGATTATGAAAAGCAGATCACAGTACTTTCAATTGCTTATTGCAGCATGGAAGAAGCCCAGGGTGGCAATGTAAAAAGTCTGGGGAGCTACGATCCCAGCGGTATGGATACGAGAGGCCTGATGGAAGAAATGGTATCTTTATCCTGTGATGTAAGCAGCATTGATGCAGATACTGCTTCTAACATTATCAAGATGAGGATTGTAGAAAACAATATGATAGGCCGGAGCACATATGAAATATTAAAAGGTGTTCCCCAAAACAGTGATGAATATACCGAGTTATCCCGGCTGATTGAGGATTTTGAGGCAGCGCAGGCAGTATGCAGTGAAGGGATTGCAAAGACGCGGGAGCTTTTAGAGGAAGCAGTAAGGAGTCATTATACCACTACCGGCCAGAAAACGTACAATCAGCAGCTGCTGCAGAATGTTATCAGGAATGCTTCTGCAAATGCGTCATATTTTCAGGGAATGTATGATCAGCGTATGCTGGCGGAGCTGGGAAAAGAAAAAGCTGAAAAAATTATAAATGAGCTTCTTCCAAAGCTGCGTCATGCGCTGGAAAAATCCCGGGCGGATTATGAGAACTGGGTACAGTCGGTTGAAGAGCTTCGTGAAGCTGGAAGTAGCAATACAGCCCAATATGATGAAAATCTCAAAGAGTATAGCGGTTTCTTTGATGAAGCGGAAGGATATCTGGGGGAGTTTGAAACACTGATTCAGACGAATATTACATTTTATACCGAAGTGACAGAAAAGCTGGATACAGTTACTTTCACAGGAAAAACGCTGGATAAGGATATAACAGATTACAGCAAAATTGAAGCGGAAGCGCGGCAGTATGGGGCATGTGTCAGCGCAAATGAAATCCTCAGTAATGCAAAGAACTTTTTTAACAGTTATCAGGATATTGCTTCCGGCAAAATGAATTTGAGCATTAATAAAAGAGAAATTTTTGTAAGCGGAAATGAATTTGTCAAAAAAATGAAAACAGATTACTGTAATACAGAAGATTCAAATGAAGCTGAGGCCCAGGCAGCCGCAGAAGAATGGAATGAAGAACATGACAGTAAATTGGAAAAATTAAAGGACTTGCTGCTTTCTGAAAAGGCGCCGGATGTGAATGTGAAAGAATGGGATCTGCCTTCTAACTGGCTGGGATTTCGGGAATATCATAATGATGGTGCAGAAGGATATGATGGTTCAAAGGACATTGCAATGGGCGGCGGTCTTGACAGTAAAGAAAACCGGAAGGAAGTGTCCGATGGCGGAAGTGATAATTTAAATAGAGATAATGAGAATCTCAATGGAATGAGCAGCCTTACAGACCACATGGGACAAAAAAGTGCTGGATCTAAAGCTGCGGCCGTTGTAGAAAAAGCAGCGGAACCTTTATTTCTCACAGAATATGTGATGGGAATGTTTACCTGTTATACCTATGATTTAGATACGAAGGGAAATATATTAGGACCGGAGGAGTGCCAGTCCTTAAGTGGTACGGACATGGATGGAAACATTCTTAGGTATGGAGAGATAGAGTATATTCTGTGGGGCATTTCTGACTTAAGAAGTAATGTGGGCGCAACCAAGGCAGTCATTTTTGCAGCAAATCTGGTTTTTAACCTGGCTTTTGCTTTTACGAATACTTACATAAGAAAAGACGCTTTAGAGATAGCAGCTCTTTTTCCAGTGGGGGCGCTGGGGAAGACTGCCATTAAATGTGCGCTGCAGGTGATGGTGGCGACCATTGAGACAACTAAAAATATGTTAGACCTTATGGATGGAAAGGCGGTTCCTCTGATTAAACTGCAGGACAAATGGGATACCTGGATCAAAACAAAACCGGGGGGCGGGGCCGCGCAGACACCGGCAGGCAGTCCAAAATCAGGAACACCGGCAGGCAGTCCGAAACCAGGAGCACCAACAGGCAGTCCAAAACCAGATATATCAATAGAGATGCCTGAATATACCTATCAGGATTATTTATGGATATTTGTATGCGTGGGAATGTACTCTCCCAAACAGGATGCCATGCTTGCAAGAACTGCCGACTGCATTGAATTAAACATGACAAACGAAAAAGAAGAGGAGGAAAACAGCCTGCGGGATATGTTTACAATGGTCGATTTGGAAGCACGCAGTTTCCATAGATACTTTCTTTTTACAAAGATTAAGCGGAGCGGGATATCATGTTCAGGAAGTTGATGATGAAACATTCAAAATTAAATACTATGGCGTCCAGGGATACTAATCGGAGCAGAGGAAGCATTACAATGGAGGCAGCTATTTTCCTTACTTTGTTTGTTATGTTTTATGTAGGATTGATGGACTTAATTCAAATTGCCAAAGCTCAGGTGATATTGCAGCATTCTATCAATCAGGTTGCAAAAGAGGTTTCCGCTTACAGCTATATGCTGACGAAAGCGGGCATTGTAGAAAAACGCCTGGAAACCTCCAAGAGGGCCAATGAATTTAAGGATAAGACTAAAGAGATGGTGGATGCGGTGAAAACCGTGGGCGAAACCTTATCAGGCGGAAATGTAATTGAGACGATTGGCGCAGCGGAGACCGCAGGCGGAAAGGTGCAGGAATTTATCGGTGAGGCCGATGAACTGCCCCAGCGGATGCTGGAACTGATAAAGCAGATGGGAGCAGATACTGTCAGCAATTATATCATGCAGGAAATAGTAGAGATAGAATTAAGAAAGCAGATAGAAATGACATCAGGCAAGGATGCGGACCAATTTTTAAGGGACTTAGGGATACAGGACGGTTTTGCAGGACTTAATTTCAGCGAGTCAAACTGGGGCGGATCAGAATCAGGGGGAATGCCTGAGCTGGAAGTCGTGGTAATTTATACAATTGATTATAATCTTGGCTATCTTGAGCTGCAGCCCAGAACCTTTAAGCTGTGCGCTAAGACAGCGCTGTGGTAGGTGGAATATGGTATATATGACGGGGATCGGATGCGGTATTTTTAATTATCTGCTGTATTGGTCAGGCAGATATGACCTGCATACCGGACAGAAAAACAACTGGATAAGGGAAGTTCTTCCCAATACGTGGAAAAAGGCATTGATGGCAATTGTTTACATAGCGGCGGGCGTTTTATTTACATGTTTGTTTACAGGATACGGATATGGACCGGTCAAAGCAGTAAAATACTGCCTGCTTATGGGAGCGCTGGTGATCATTGGATATGAGGATTTTAAGGAGAAAAAGATTCCCAACAAGTGGCTGCTTGTTTTGGCAGGCATCAGGGGAATTTTGTTTGCAGCGGAGACAGTACTGTACCCTGCTTTTATTTGGGATAATGTAAAGTTTACCTTATCAGGGGCGGCAGCAGGAGGAATCCTTTTGTTTTTTGCTTACGTGATTTCCCGTCACGGAATCGGACTGGGAGATGTAAAGCTGTTTGCTGTGATGGGGTTATATCTTGGAGCAGGGCTTACTTATCTTGTGATACTGGCAGCTTTGGTGACTGCCGCTTGCTACGGGGTGGTTAAGGTGGTATTAAAGCGTCTTAAGGTGAAGGATGAAATTGCCTTTGCGCCTTTTGCAGCCATAGGAACGATCATAATACTGGGATTGGGGTTTTAAAGGAGAGCTATGAAAAAGAATTTATCATTGATAATGGCAGTGCTTTTAGGGTTGGCATGGTATGTGACAATTTCTTCCTGGCTTGGAAATGAGGGGAAATATCAGGATTATTTGGAGGAAGCCAAAAGACTGGAAGGGAAAGGCTTGTATATTGACGCCATTTCTGTATATGAGCAGGCAAAGACCTTAAAGCCGGATAATCTTGAATTGGAAGAGCATATTGCAGACGCTTACTTCGCTATGGGAAATTATAGCGCTTATAAGCAGCAGCTTTCGTCAATCATTGACACCTATGGGCCGGTAGATGCAGATGTGGAGAAAGCCTATGAATTTTATAAGACCTATTCTTCTCAGGACAGTCTGATTGATTATCTGGTGGATTTGTACGCAAAATATCCAGACAGCGCACTGGTAAAGGAATACTACAATTCCATTAAGGGCGTTTACAGTGAAATGTACTTAAGCCTTGATTCTATTGGAACTTTTATCGGGAAAAGCGCCACTTTTACCCAGGGCGGAAAAAAGGGACTTTTGAACGTGGAAGGAAAAATGGTGATAAAGGCAGTTTATGATGAAATCCTTTATAACGGGCGGGATGCGGACCGAATTACAGTGAAGGACGGAGGAAACTATTATTTTATCAACAGCAGTGGATACAAGACCGGAGAACCGGAAGGAGATTATGATTATATCGGCTTTTATTCTTCTGACAGAATCCTTGCAGGACGAGATGGAAAGTTCGGGTATCTGGATGGAAGTTTAAAGGAAAAAATTGGTTTTGAGTATGATGCAGCTTCTTCTTTTTATAATGGAACTGCCGCAGTAAAAAAAGGAGATAAATGGGCGCTGATCAATGAAAAAGGCGAAGCCCTTACAGAATATTTGTATGAGGATGTGGCATTAAACAGCCGTGGCTATTGCAGCGTAAATGATGTGATCTGGGTAAAGCAAAACGGAAGCTGGCTTCTTATTAACGAAAAAGGAGAAGCGGTGGGCAATGAAAGCTACGAGGATGTGAAGGCTTTTGAAAGCGGCCAGCCCTGTGCGGTATGCCGAAGTGGAAGGTGGGGATATGCCGATACATTGGGCAGCCTGGTCATCGACTGTACCTATCAGGATGCCAAATCTTTTTCAGGAGGATTTGCACCGGTAAAAAATAATGGACTTTGGGGATACATTGACAGGGAAAATTATTTGATGGTGTCATACAGCTTTGGAGAGGCCGGACATATGACGTCAGGCGGTGTGGCACCGGTTTCTTATGGAGAGGCATGGACGTTAATTGAACTGAAAGCATTAAATTAGTCGGGAGATGATAGGATGGAGCTTTTATTTGAGCAGGAAGTAACAGGAAAAACAACAAGGCTGATATTGGAGATTGAACAGAGATTGGATCAGTTTGCACTTCAAATGATAAATCACAATGAAATAGTATGCCTTGTTCCGCTGGAAGCAGTCTGGTATAACAATGCAAATTATTTACAGTATGATATTACCGGAATGACGCCATTAAGCAGCAGGCTGTCAGCAGTGCTGAAGAAAAGTGAAGTGATGCAGCTCCTTGGCAGTATGATCAGTGGTTTTGAGGAAACAGATGCTTACATGTTGTGCGGGAATAATCTGTATTTGAATTTGGACTACATTTTTGTGGACGGAGAGGATAAGTGTGTTTTTTTGTATCTGCCCTTTGAATTGGATGAAGGTATGGATCAAATCAGTTTTTTGCAGCAGGTTACAGAATGTCTTCTTCCTAATTATGAGGAAAAAGATCCTTATCTGTTTCATATTTTAAATGCTTTTCATAGAGGCGCGGTAAAGCAGTTAGCAGATTTAAAAGAAATTCTGCGCAAAAATAGTGTGGAAGAAGATCCATTAGCAGGCATGGCAGGGAAAGCCGCAGAGGGGCGGATGCCAGAAGAAAGACAACCAGAGCAGAATTTGGCCGGAGCGGAAAAAAAGGCACTAAATGAAAAGCCCCAGTTAAACATAAAGCTGCCACTGCATGACAAGCAGAAGACAAGCGGAAAATCTCCGGCAGTTGAAATACCGCACCCTCAGGCACCAGGAGGACAGAACAGTGAAAGGAGCCGGGCGGCAGAAGCCCTCGGAGCTTCCTTTGCAATACCCGGAAAGCGTGAAGGCATTCCTGTGAATATACCTGGGAAGAGTGAAAGTTTTTCTGCCGGCATACCGGAAAAGAAGAAGGGTGAAAAGAAAAAGAATGGCATCCATCTTTTTGGAAAGAAGGAAAAGGAATCAGCACAGGGAGCAAAGGCTGCAATTTCTGCTCCGCCAGTGGAGGAGAAAATCCGGACAGGTCAGGATGCGGATATGTATGAAAGCTATGCACAGACAGTTATGATGGTCAGCCCGGGGCAGGAGAAAGCAGCTGATTCTAATGCAACCATATGCCTGGGCATCCAGAAAATCAAAGCGGAGCTGGTACGGGAAAAGACAGGAGAGCGATTACAGATCATGCCGGAGGGTACAATTTTAGGCTCTGGAAGTGCAGCAAGCTGCCAGATTTCAGGTAATAAGGCAATCAGCAGATCCCATGCAACAATTCAGATGCAGGATGGCGTCTGCTATATTACAGATAACAATTCCAGCAATGGAACCTGGGTAAATGACAGCAGGCTTATTCCGGGAAACCCTAAAGAAATTGTCAATGATACCCGGATTAAACTGGCAAATGAAGATTTTATTTTTAAAATCCAATAAAAAAGAATGTAAGAGACATGGAAAGGAGCATGGTGATAAGCATGAAGCATCAAAGACACTTGGCAGGCATTAAATCCGGTATCATTATTTTTATGTTTGTCTTTCTAATAAGCGGAATCCTTGTTATGGCGGCACAGAACTATCAATTACTTCAGATAGGTGTAGAGGATGGACAGATCGTGGCATACATGGAAGGAGATGCTGACGTCTCTGAAATTGACTGTCAGATCGGTATGATTCCCTGCGAAGAGGTCAATGTTACGACAATGGCAGATGCGCCATTTCCCTTCCATACGATTGTGCTGATAGATAATTCTCTTTCCATTACCCGGGAAAATAAGGAAAAGGCCATAGAACTGCTGAAAACTTATATGCAGCAGAAAAGTGAAAATGAGTATGTGAGTATTGCCATATTTGGAGAGAATATAGATTTTCTAATAGAAAAATCCAATGACGCGCAGGCATTGCAGGATGCCATAGACAGTATTTCCCAGAACAATCAGGACACTTATCTGACAGATATTTTGTATAATCTGCTGGATACATTAGATGCGGGGGAATATACCCGGTTTTTCGTACTTTCGGATGGGGTAGACAATAAGGCGATTGGGATAACCAAGGAAGAGCTGACAGAAAAATTAAAGATAAACTCTCATCCTATCTATACGCTGGGGCATGTGTATGGCAGTAATGAGGCGGAACTGGAAAATATGTTTTCTTTATCAAGGGCTACCGGCGGAAAAGAATTTCTCCTTGATGAAGCGCAGGATTTAGAGGAAATTATTTCCCAACTGGGGAATACGCAAGGGCTGATGTGCGTAAGTGCTGTGATTCCAAAGGAAATCAGCGACGGAAGCAGTAAAAATATTTTGTTTACCATGAAAAGCAACGCCGGGGAATATGAGGTGAAGGGGCAGATCGACCTTCCTTTTTCCCTGTTAGAAGCAACTCCTGAACCGACGCTTGCCCCAACCCCTGAACCAACACAGGAGCCTTCACCAGCGCCTGAGATTACACCGGAACCGGCTGCTATACCTGTGGCAGATTCAGGAAGTGATGGCGGAGGAATGCTGCTTTTGCTGATATTGCTTCTGTTGATTGCTGCTGTAGTAGTTTTTATTTTTAAAGGCAAAAAAGGAAAAAAGAAGGAAGTGGCTGTATTAGGCGTACCAGAAGAACCCCATTTACAGCAGAACCAGAAGCAGGTGCAAATGCCTGATCCGGAGATGACGGTAATGTTAGACCGGAGGTATCTCCTTGTTTTGAAGGACATAAAAGATTCCGGCAGAATTTTCAGATATCCGATGGATGATAAAGTTGTAATCGGAAGGAACACCGATAAGGTAAATATTGCCATTGATTATAACCTGACTGTGTCCGGGCAGCATTGTGAGATTTATGTAAGACACAACCGGTTTTATATCAGAGATTTAAATTCTTCCAACAAAACCTTTGTAAACGGAATAGAGATCCATACAGAAACGGAGATTACGTCCGGCTGCATGATAAGAGTGGGTGAAGTGGAATTCAGTGTGGAAATGCTTCCCATATAGAATGGAGAATTATCATATGGAAGACAAAACAATCCGCATCCCGGAAGATGAGGTTCTCAGGGAAAAACAGGAAAATGAAGAAATACATTATTTTGTGGACTGCTGTACGGATGTGGGAATCAGCAGGCAGATCAATCAGGATGCAGGATGTGCCAGAATATTTAAAACGCCCCTTCATACCGTCGTTCTAGCGGCGGTATGCGACGGGGCCGGCGGTATGGAAGAGGGCGAGTATGCAAGTAAAAGCACCATACAGGCATTCAATAACTGGTTTGACTACCAGTTAAATAAGCTGGTTTTTGAAAAAAGACCAAACGAATTGTTTCTGGCTGTGTGTGAAGAAATTAAGCTTTTGATTCATAAACAAAATTATGATGTTTTTGGGTATGGCAGAAAAAAGAATATCAGAATAGGAACGACTTTGACAGCCATGATTTTTGTAGATGAGGATTATTTTATTGCTCAGATAGGAGACAGCCGGGCCTACCTTGTCAGTAAAGAAATTGTGCAGCTTACAGAGGATCAAAGTCTGGTGGCGAGAGAGGTCAGGGAAGGAAGGCTGACAGAAGAAGAGGCAAGGTTTGACAGAAGAAGGAATATTATTTTACAATGTTTAGGTGCAGCCAAGGATCTGACTCCAGTTTATCAGAGCGGTAAGGTGGAAAAGGGAGCATCTTACTTTTTGTGTTCCGATGGATTTGTCCATCAACTGGCTAAGGGAGAAATGGAAGCCTTTATGAATCCGGCCTGCATGGAAACGATCAACCAGATGCACTACAGGCTCCTTCAAAGCATCGAAACCGTAAAGGCAAGAGGCGAGAAAGATAATATTACGGTGGCAGCGGTAAGAACATGGTAAAGGGATTGTCGGCATCAATGTCCAAAGCGCCCAGAAGAGTAAGAAATATGAGGCGCACATTGCAGTGGCGGAGAAATATTTGACAAATCTGGATTATCCGGCCATCGGCTATAGCGTCCAGGAATCTGATGATATGGCAATTATGGAAATTAGCGTTTACAGTTCCTCTGACTGGGCGTCGAATCTGGCTGCCTGTGAGATAAATCTTCCAGCGCTGGCAGGTTCTTATGAAGACTGGTGTCGTATATTTCAGGTTCAGGAGATTAAGGAAAAGGGAGACCATCAAAAGGCGGGGAGAGCGGGATAATATTACGGTGGTCTGGATCAGGACGATGGAGCGAAAAATTATATATAATCAATTTTGATGAGAATATATAGGTTGAGAATGAAGTTATCAAGGCCATAAGCATGAAAAATCCTACGACCTTGAATCGTCGTTGGAATTATTGGCTATTGGTTGTAGCCTCCAGGTCAAATGGAATGTTGTTTTGCTTTAGTAAAGATTGTAGATAGTCAATTTGGGAGGACAGATTGTTAATTTTAGGCAGATAAAATTCCGCATCTTCCTTCCTGGTACGTTCAATGATCTCCTCAGAACTGGTGCCACATAGATTTAAGATTCCTTCACAAACCATAGGTGATTCTCCTTTCGTTTTTTTATTGGCGGTGGTTATCTGGTGCATGTATCTGATGTAAATATCCTGTTCCTGATGAAGCTTATAATCGTCAGTAAGCTGATTAACAAGCCCTATATCCTGTAGGTTATTAGTAAGACAGCGCAGATAGAGATAATCTTCCGGCGGAAGCTTGCTTGTGACGATAATCTGTGCACTAAATATCTCTTTATTGATATGATAAACCCCTGGCGAGGATTTTTCAACAGTTAATTTCATTTCTTTCTGCAAATTATGTAAATGTTTCATCAGCTTTCGGGGATAGTGGCAGCTTAGAAACGTCAGACTGATATCACGTCGGGAATACTGGTTCTTCGAGCCGCTTTGTGCAATCAGCAGACCGGCGTAGCCAATGGTCTTATAATAAGAGTCAACACTGACAGAGGAGCCGAGCCCCTTGATCTCAAACAGGTTGAAGGTTCTGAAAATATGGGCTATGCTTTTGGGGATGATCTGCTCAGACAATTTTTTGATAACAAGCAGGTCGATGTGGTAGCTGTTTTTACCAAGAATATATTCTGGCAGATATTCAAGAAGGTCAGAATAGTCCCGCAGTTCGATTTGAAGGGCGCAGGAAGCAGCTTCATGCCAGTTGACGCGGGATTTCTTTTGCTTCCGAGACACAGTTTTGCCGATTTTCAGTTTTTTTGATCCTGCTGTTTTGGAAGGGGCAGGGGAGATGTTTCGATGAAGAGACATAAAGAAATAAGATACCTTTCGTGATTTGCAGGCTGTATGGCTTGTGGGGGTGTCAAAAGAAATGTAGAACTCAGCAGTAAAATGAATAGTGATTTGTATTAGAAATGTTTTTACTAAGTTCTAATATAATTAACAGATAAAAAGTTTATACCACAAAAATGGAAATGTTACAATTGCTTTTTTATGATATGTATATAGAAAATAACGAATCAAACTATGTAAAACACTTATAATGATTTCAACATATAGGATAAAAAAAGATTTTTCCCAAATATGAATACAAGATACTGTATTGTGCAATTTGACATCTGGGTAATCGCGACAAAAAATGTGAAAACATAATGTCAAAGTCTAAACAGATCATTCATTTCCATAAACAGGTTACCTGTCAAAAAAGTGAAAGAATAGGGACGATTATGGTATTGTTATAGTAATGATTTTAGTTTGTTATAACACAGGAGAAAAGGTTGAAAGAAACTTTCAACCTTACGTATTTGGGCCTATTCCCACTTGGGACGAGCCCAAGCGGGAAAGGCATGGGTATAAAGATGAAAGAACTATTAAGAAAGAAAAGTGTAAAAATTTCCTTATTACTTATCATCCTTCTGGTGGTAATGGGGATTGTTGGCATCAATGTCCAGAGTGCCCAGAAG
>DKUR01000049.1:18724-54636 GCA_002490775.1 Lachnospiraceae bacterium UBA7199
GCGGGAGATTATGAAAAAGCTGTCAGTATTTTGGAAGAGGGCTATGAAAAGATCGGACGGGAGAGTCTTCAGGAGATGATAGAAGAACTGCAGAAAATAATGGAGGAAATAGCCCAGGATGAAGAAATAAGGCAGTTGGTTGAAAGTGATGAATTCCATGAAAAAATAACTGAAATTTGTACTTGGCTTGGTGATGGAACACATCAGTATATCACAGATGAACAGTTGGAAGAATTGTGCAGGCCGCTTATAGAAGCATTGGAAAAATACGGAGAATTGTATGGGTATGGGGAAAACTGGATGCTTTTTTACAGGCTTCCTGTACTTTATCTACTGGTTGGGGAGTTTGAATCATGGGAGGAAATCAGGAAGGAGTTGTATGAACTTTATCCTGAACATTTATCGTATTTTTCTTCTGAACATTCGTCCAGTAGTGGAAATTATATGGTGTATTGGGAGTGTGATGAGTATGGCAGAACGGTTGCTCAGCGGGACGAGGGTGAAGGTAGATTACAGGAAACAAATTATGAGTATGGAGAAAATGGGAAAGTTGAAAAATTCATGATAAGGATCGAAACAGATGATGGAAGGACTAGCACAGAGAGACAGGTTTATGAATACGATTCGGAAGGAAGAGTGTCAGTATGGACTGATTTATTGAATTTTACTAATACAGATGGATCTGGAGGTGTAGGGAATATCAAAACAACTGTTACCTATACATATGGAAGCAAAGGCTTTACAGAGCATAGTGTCCAAGAAGGTACGTTCAACGGTCTAAATGGTACAAGTAGAACTATTTCACGGTCAACAACAGACTATGAAATCATAGATGAATATGGTCATTATGAGCAGATAGGTGAGCCTTATGATGTATATCGTGAAAGAACTGAGGTGTGAAAATGGTTATGGAAATATAGAGATAAGCTATTGCTTTTTACAAAAAGGACTGTGAAGTAAAGGAGAAAAACAGTGAAAGAGCTATTAAGAAAGAAAAGCGTAAAAATTTCCTTATTATTCATCATCCTTCTGGTGGTAGTGGGGATTGTCGGTATCAATGTCCAGAGTGCCCAGAAGAATAAGGAATATGAGGCGCATATCGCGGCGGCGGAGAAATATTTGTCTGATCTTGATTACGAGCAGGCGATTGCAGAATATACTATGGCGTTTGAGATTGAGCCGAAGGAAGAAGTAGTGGATGCGTTAGAGAAGACCTATCTTGCATACGCCCAGACTTATATTGACGCGGGAGATTATGAAAAAGCTGTCGGCATTTTAGAAGAGGGCTATGAAAAGATCGGACGGGAGAGTCTTCAAAATAAGATAGCGGAAGTGAGGGAACTACAGGCGCAGAAGCAGTTGGAAGAGGAACAGCGGGCAAGCGGAATGGTGGAATTTCCATTTCAAATGACAGATATTACGGTCATGGGATATGATTTATCCGGGGATCATTTTGCACAGATGCAAGGGTTATTTCCTGTAGAAGGAGGAGGATATTGGATGGAAAATACTGAATCTACATATGTGGAAGGCTTTGGCAGTATTCCTGGAGGGTACTATGGCATATATACTGACTATCACTATATAAATGAAGGTGTAACCAGGATTTTACAAGTAAGTACAGGTGGGAACATGTGGGAATATCTTGTAGATAGCCGGAATGATCGCAGTTATTCTGTTCGACTTTTGATATGTACTAATGATGGGGATGTGTTTGACTATGAAGGAATCAATGTGCCGGTTACAGCAGGAGAAACCTATGAAGACTGGTGCCGGGTGATGCAGATCGACCGGATGAAAGAGAATGATCTGCGGCCGGAAGAACGTGATGGTATGGTTGGTGTTTGGAGAGAAGATGGTTCAGCTCTTGTCACAATGAGCACTGTAGAGGGTCAGGAATATTGGCTTTTTTCATCAGAAATATATCAGGGAATTCAGGGAATGTACAGCGAGTCTGACATGGGAAATGGATACAGATTCTGTGAACTTTGGTTTTTTGGTATAGAAGATCTCTGGTTAAGAGGTGAATGGCCGATTGAGCGTATTCAGGCGAACATAAATCCGGATGGCGTTATTAGTGGAATTACTTATTGGAGTTTAATAGTAGAATAAACATTCAAGCACCGCTTCGTGGTGCTCCAAGACAAGAGAGGGGCGGCTATGAGCTGCATATTATCTGTTTACAGTACCAAAGCATTAAAAGAATACTTATTACCGGCAATTGACAATGCGGACAATTCTATTGTCGTAAGCAAATCTGTTTTTGTGCTGGCGCAGGATGTTGTGATTCTGCTGGAAGTTGTGGGCGGCCAATGGTTTATCCGCGAAATGGGGTTGTCGATTGCCTATATCCCATTACAGGAGAAATATTCCGGGCAGCCGCTTAAAAACGGAGACCTTTTGATGCTTACCCTGCCGGAAGGGCAGATCATTAATATTATTGTTAAGGAAGTAAAAGCTTCTTTTGTTGTATATAAAAAATACGACATCAGTGAGATAGGTACAATTAAGATCGGCAGAGACAAAGACTGTGATATCCGGTATGATTTCTTAAATTTGGTATCAGGAGAGCATGGAATGATACGAAAAGAAGGGAATCTGTACGTTGTGGAGGATACCGGAACTAACGGCATTTTCATTAATGATATGAGGATGGCGAGGATGTGGAAGCTGTCTTTTGGCGACCGCATTGATATGCAGGCCTGCATAGCCAATTGTCTTATAATAGGAGTCAACACTGACAGAGGAGCCGAGCCCATTGATCTCAATATATCATGAGAATCAATAGCGGGCATCAACATGCAAGAATTGTCTGATGTCTATGCCCGCTTGAATGTTTACAATACCAGAGCAGAAATTTTAATTTGGCTGTCGGGTTCAGATATTTCCAGGATATGAATACAAGATAGTGTATTATGAATTTATACATAGAAAGGCAGACACAGCAAAATGAACGCAGGAGAAATTTTAAACAGTACTTATGAAATAAAAGGGCAGATTGGTTCCGGCGGCGGCGGAACGATTTATAAGGCGTATCACAAGCGGCTGCAGAAGGATGTGGTTTTAAAGAAAATAAATCAGAGCAGCGAAAGAAATGAAGATGAAAAGGAGATTTTAAAGAATCTGAAGCATTCCTATCTCCCTCAGGTGTATGATTTTTTGGATGTGGAGGATGGAGTATTTACCATTATTGATTATATTCCAGGGCAATCCTTTGAAAAGCTGTTAAAGGAAAAAGGAAAGTTTTCCCAGAAAAAAGTGGTAAAGTATGCCAGACAGCTTTGTGAAGTGGTGGATTATCTTCATAAGCAAAAGCCTCCAATCATTCATGGAGATATTAAGCCAGCCAATATTATGCTGACGCCGGAGGACAATATCTGCCTGATCGACTTTAATATTTCCGGTGTCTTAGATGGAAAAAGCATGGAAACAATGGGATATACGCCGGGATATGCTTCGCCGGAACAGATGGCTTCTTTTCAAAAGGCAGTATCCATGCAGGGGTGGAAAATCAGAGGGCAAAAGGAGGACTTATCCGGCCAGGATTTTGAAAAAACAGAACTGCTTGATGTTGAGGCTGAAACAGAGCTGCTGGGGGCAGATGCAAAAACAGAGCTGCTTGATGATGATGCAAGAACAGAATTACTTGCAGGTAAGGAAGTGACGGAGCAGATTGGTTTCGACAGTGGCAGTAAAACTGCGCAAAACCAGCAGGAGTATATAGCACTTGCACAACAGAATCAGTTAGCTGGCGGTAATGCATCTGATGACAGGCAGGCTTGTTACGTGGATGCACGTTCTGATGTTTACAGCATTGGAGCGACGCTTTATCATTTTCTGACGGGAGTGAAGCCGGGAAGTGATCCGGATAAAATTGTAAAGCCCTCCGAACTGGATCCTTCTATTGGCGAGAGTATCAGCGTTATTTTAATGAAGGCCCTTGCCCGGGAGCCCAGACAGCGTTTTCAGACAGCGGAAAGTATGCTGAAAGCTTTTCAGAAAATTCATAAATATGATTTTCGTTATAAAAAAATGGTGTTACAGCAGGAATTGATTTTTCTTGCAACAGCAGTGGGAATCGGAGCAGGCATTCTGCTTACCTTTTTTGGAAAGGGCCAGCTTGCAGAGGAAAAGGAAGAAGACTATGTGGAAGCAGTAGCTCTGCTTTCTGAAGCAGTGGAAAGGGGAGAGGAAGAGCAGCAGATTGAGGAAGCTTATAGTGCTGCCCGGGAAATCAAACCGCAGCGTTTGGAAGCATACTTTCAAAAGGCACTTTACTATTATGAAGAAAAGGAATATGAGGCAGGAATTCAATATATTGAGACTGCTATTCTGACGGAGAACAGTTTTTTTGACCAGGAACAGATTACAGATGTATATTTTCTCTTGGGGAACTGCCTGTTCGAAATGGAGCAGTATGAGGAAGCAGTTGTCTGTTATGGGACAGCTATAAGCAGAGACGATACAAGGCCGGAATTTTACCGGGATTATGCAATTTCCCTGGTAAGAGCCGGAAAGGTGACAACCGCGGAAGAGGTATTAAGGCAGGCTGAGGAAAAAGGAATTTCATCTGTAGATCTTCTTTTGGTAAAAGGTGAGCTGAAAAAGGCAAAAGGAGATTATGAGGGGGCGCAGCAGGATCTGAAACAGTGTATCAAAGAAGCGGAAAGTGATGAGATCAGAATACGCGCTTATATCCTGTGCGACATGGTATATCGGGAGCAGTTTGATGCATCAAAGAAGGAAGGCACTGGAGGAGATATTACCTGTCTGGAAAATTCCCAAAGTCTTTTGGAAGAAGCACGTACCGCAGTTGGATTGGAAAATCAACTGCTGATTTATGAAAGGCTTGCACAGACTTATATTGATCTACAGGAAATAACGGGCGAGGAAAGTTATGGAGAAAATGCGGTTTTTATTTTGCAGGAAGTGATTGACCGTGGCTGGGGAACTTATCTTACTTATAACAATATAGCTATATTGTATCAGAAGATGGGAAGGTTTTCAGATGCGCAGGAAGTGTTGGAAGAAATGCTCAGGCTGGATGCGGAAAATTATAATACTTATAAAAGGCTTGCTTTGCTGGAAGTGGAAAGGCAAAATCAAAAGCAAATTGCAGAAAGACGGTATGAGGATTTTGAACAGTATTATGAAAAAGCAAAAGAATTGTATGCGGAATCAGACATAGGTGGTGATGTAGAGATTCAGCTTTTGGATAATCTTTACCAGCAGCTTTTGGAAGGAGGATGGTTAAAGTGACAACAGGACAGTTAATGGTTTATGGTGGAATTGCATTGATTGGAATGGGAGTGCTGGCAATCTGTTTGTATGTGCCGCTTTTTTCCAGGCAGAGAAAAAACTTAGAAAAGAAAATTAAAGAAGATTATTAGTTTACAATACCGTCAGAACTGCACACAGACGGCATGCGGCAGTTCTGGCCTAAAGAAAAAATTATTTGGCAGATATATTTTTTATTTCAAGCAGTATATTTATAATATGCTCCAGCTGTCCGGCGTCAAAGGAGTGCAGGATTTCTATTCCTACATCTTTATCAAAGCCTTCCTTGTGGCCTAAAATAATATAGTCTGCCGTTATACCGCATGCGGTACAGATTTTGTATATTGTTTTGGCAGTCAGACTCTTTTTGCCACGTTCAATATCGGAAAGAAAGCTGGGAGAAATGTCGCATTTTTCACTGAATTTTTCACGTGACAAATGCATAGTTTCCCGGATTTCCCGAATTCTTAAACCAACGATCAAATTATAATCTTTATCCATCATCTTATTTTCCTTTGAACTTGATGAGAAATTTACAGGTTAAATTTTAGTATAACAATATATGGCACATGAAAATATACTCTATAGGATATATATGCGTATTCTATAGAGTTGACTTAAACAGACAAAACTATTATAATAGATGAAAATGCGAAAAAATAAATTGCAAAAGAAAAAGATCAGGTGCTTGGGTATGCAATATTTAACTAGAGGAACAATCATAGAAAATACATATGAAATTATGGAAGAAATCGGTTCTGGCGGAGGCGGAATCATCTTTAAGGCGAAACATCTTCGGCTTCAGACGGATGTGGTAGTAAAAAAAATAAAAGATGAGGTGCGGGAAAAGGTGGAAATCCGGCAGGAAGCAGATATTTTAAAAAAGCTAAAACATCCGTACCTGCCAAGGGTTTATGATTTTATTGAAACTCAGGATGGTGTATACACCGTCATGGATTTTATCAGTGGCGAAAGTCTGGATGCCGCAGTAAAAAGGCATGGAAAGTTTTCACAAAAGCAGGTAAAAAAATGGGCGGTGCAGTTAGGAGAAGCGTTGGATTATCTGCACAGTCAGAGGCCTCCAATAATTCACAGTGATATTAAGCCTGCCAACATTATGATAACAAATGAAGGAAATGTTTGTTTGATCGACTTTAATATTTCTCTTGCTATGGGTGGCCAAATGGAGTCTGCTGTTGGCATTAGTGCAGGATTTTCTCCGCCGGAGCAATATCGTGATTCTGAGATATATGCAAGAATAACGCATAATTATACAATAAGGAAGTCTGATCATGGAGAATGGGAAGAAAAAACAAAGCTGCTTTGGGAGGATATAGAAGAAGAAAAAACGGAACTTCTTTTGCAGGCAGAAGATAAAACGCATACTGCCATAAATAGTGATTTTTCCCAATACATACAATATTTTGGACAGGGAATTGATACAAGATCAGATATTTACAGTCTTGGGATTACGTTTTATTATGTGCTGACTGGAATTGAGCCGCCGGCGGAATTTGACCAAAGGATTCCTGTCACTCAAATGGGTGTATCTGTAAGCGAAGGCTGCGGTATTGTTTTAGAAAAAATGATGGAGTTATCTCCAGCTGACCGTTACCAAAATGGTGGAGAGTTTTTGCAGGCAGTAAGAAACTGTCATAAGCTGGATTCAAGATATCAGGCGATGCACCGAAAGTTGACATTTTTACGGATTGCATCACTTGTCAGTCTTGCTTTTGGGATTGTAACTGTTTTTATAGGACTATATAAAATTCGTTTTGACAAAAACAGCAATTATTACAGAACTGTTCATGAGGCACAGGAGGTAATGAAACTTTATGATTTTGAGGAGGCAGACAGACAGCAGATGTTGGAAAACATTGACAGGGATTACACAAAAATGCAGGAGCTGAAGGATGGAGGCTGTTTTTTAGATCAGTAAAAATGAGGGGGATTCTATGATTGGAATAATTATTCTTGGAAGCGGCATTGGACTAATCATACTGTCGGGGGGGTTTCTGATTGTCAGTATGGTCTACCGGAAAACAGCGGGTAGAAAAATACTGGAAGATTTGAAAAAGGAATATGAGTAGTTTGCATGAATAATTATGCAAAATAATCTTTAAAAACATTGAGATAAAGAGAGGGGGTACTTATTCTTGTCGGAAGTTTGCTTTGCAGAACGTCCGGAAGAAGGATATTATATTGTTGCTTATGATTTTCATCCCAATATAAACGAGGTATGGTGGAACATATCAAAAGAAGGAGCAACAGCTGGCATTGTCGGATTTACAGATGATTATTAATATGGCTCGATGAGAGGTTGTAAAAGGTGGTCCGCTTAGTCCGATACTTAGCAATATCATACTAAATGAGTTAGATGCAGAAGCCGCGTCTATGTTTATTGCTTATAACTTTAAGCGGTTATTAAGCATGTTTTCAACGCAGGATTTAATAAAGAAATTCGGATAAAGCACAATAATGACTCAGTAAATTGTGAGTCTGAATTGTTCTATTTAATATGAAAAATACTCAATATCATAAAAGAAGTAAAGAAAACACCATATCGTCGGACTGAAAAACGTAATCGTTAGACAGTCTGATGCACGGTGGTGTGAGAGGTCGGCTAATCAACTAATGGTTAGCCTTCTACTTGATTACGTTTTATGAATTTTTGAACCGGCAGCCAGATCAGATATGCAAGAAGGCTTCCTATCAGCGCAGTGATAAGCTGGGTAAAAGAAAAAGTAACTTTTGCCGTTGCAAGAACCGCAGGCAGAGCCTCAGGTTTAGGAAGTTTTGCGGCAATGGCATCGCCAAATGCAGGAAGAAGAATAAGGACAATCACAACCCCCATAAAGGCAGCCTTTAAAATGGAGCCTGCAATCAGTCCCACAGGCAGATGGTATTGGAAGTTTACTTTGTTTTGGAAATACCAGACAGTGACTGCAAGAACTGCATTGCCTGCCATAATTGCAGGAAACAAAAGTGGGATGGCAGCCATAATTGGTGAGCCTGCCAGAAAAAAAGCGGTAACAGGTGCGATAAGGCTGATCAAAAGGCCGCTCCACAAGCCTACAGACAATACCGCAATGATGATAACAGTATTTACGATTGGGCCTGTAATATAGACGGAAAAATTTTTAAAATACTGGCTTATGATGCATACTGCCAAAAGCAGGGCGCTCTGGGCCAGTTGTCTTGTTGTCAGTTTCATAAGAAATCTCCCTTAAATTAAAATAAGCTATATGCAGTATAAAAAATAATCAGGGAAAATACAAGAGGTATCTAAAATAACAGTTCAGCCATGTACATTCATAAGTTGTCGGAATGCACAAACTTATTGAAAGGAAAAGTAGAATATTGTATAATTTTAATAAATATATGAAATAAACTTTATTTTTATCTGGGATGGATGAACCAGGGTGGAAAGGTATGGTTGAATTTATGGGAGAACAGAGAGAGTTGATTTTAAAGCTGGGGCAGAAGATTACAGACAGAATTGGTGTTAAGGTTACTGTAAATGATCCGGAGTATTGGGGGCTTGCCGGAGTGGTTACGGATGAAATGGCGGAGGTTGCACTTTCCATGAAGGTGCGTGTTCCTATGCGGCTGGAGCAGATTGCAAAAAAATGTAAAAAAAGTGTTGAGCGTACAGAAGAACTGCTTAAGGAAATGAGTGTGATTGGGCTTATTGAGTATAACTGGGAAAATGAAGACCATCATAAGCAATATATCCTTCCTATGTTTGTACCGGGATGTGCTGAGTTTATGGTAATGAATGGCAAGCAGGTGGAGGAGCATCCGGAGCTTGCAGATTTTTTTGAAAATATGTCAAGGCTGCCTCTTGAAAAGGTAACGCCTATGGTGCCGCCCGGAGGCGCTGGAATTGGTATGCATGTCATTCCGGTGGAAAAAGCAATTCCGGCAAAACAGGAATCTGTCAGTGTGGAGCATATTTCTTACTGGCTGAACAAATATAAGGATAAATATGCGGTGGGCGCCTGTTCCTGCCGGCGCCAGCAGCGGGTACGGGGAGAAGGAACCGGAGACCTTGAGGGTGATCTGTGCATCGGTGTGGGCGATATGGCGGATTATCTGGTGGAAACAGGAAAAGGACGCTACATAGAAATTGATGAAGTGATGGAGATTTTGCAGAGAGCGGAAGATAATGGATATGTCCATCAGATCACTAACATTGACGGAGAGGAAAAGATTTTTGCAATCTGCAACTGTGCAGTGGGCGTCTGCAATGGCCTTAGAACCTCACAGCTTTTTAATACCCCGAATATGTCCCGTTCCGCGTATCGGGCAAGTGTTGATCCAAGTAAATGCGTGGCTTGTGGAAGGTGTGTGGAATTTTGCCCTTCCGGTGCAGCCAAACTTGGACAGAAGCTATGCACCAAGGATGGTCCTGTTACCTATCCTGTGCAGGAGTTGCCGGATGAAGTAAAATGGGGAAAAGAAAAGTGGGATCCCAATTATCGGGATAATAACCAGATCAATTGTTATGATACAGGAACTTCTCCCTGCAAAACAGCCTGCCCTGCCCATCTGCCGGTTCAGGGTTATATTAAGATGGCGGCAGAGGGAAGATATATGGATGCGTTAAAGCTGATCAAAAATGAAAATCCTTTCCCGGCTGTGTGCGGCGCAGTCTGCAACCGCAGATGCGAGGACGCATGTACAAGAGGAACTATTGATCAGGCAGTTGCCATTGATGAGATCAAGAAATTTATTGCGGAACAGGAGCTTAATGCAGAAAAAAGATTTATTCCCAAGACAGAAAATCATGAGGGAAAATTCTTTGAGGAAAAGATAGCAGTAATCGGTGCAGGCCCTGCCGGAATGTCGGCTGCCTTTTACCTTAGGAAAAAAGGATATCCGGTTACTATATTTGAAAAGGAAGCCCGCCCCGGCGGTATGCTGATGAATGGAATTCCTTCCTTCCGCTTGGAAAAGAGCGTGATTGAGGCAGAAATTGATGTGCTTAAGGAAATGGGCATAGAATTTAAGTGTGGAGTTGAAGTTGGAAAGGATATTACCTTAAGCCAGCTTCGAAAGGAAGGGTATCAGGCATTTTATGTAGCAATCGGTGCACAGGCAGGCCGAATGGCAGGAGTACCAGGGGAAGATTCCGAGGGTGTTTTGACTGGTGTAGAATTTTTAAGAAAAATAAATTTGGATGAGGAAAGCGTAAAACTGAAAGGGCGTACGGTAGTAATCGGCGGCGGCAATGTGGCAGTTGACGTGGCAAGGACGGCCCTTCGTGCAGGCTCCGATACGGTTTCTATGGTCTGCCTGGAAGCAAGGGAGATCATGCCGGCAGCGCCAGATGAAATTTTAGAGGCGGAAGAGGAAGGCATTGCAATTAAAAATGGCTGGGGGCCAAAAGAAATCCTGACGGAAAATGGACGGGTAAAGGGCGTTGTATTCAAAAAGTGCATTTCTGTTTTTGATGAAGAAAAGCGTTTTCATCCCCAATATGATGAAAATGAATTGATTACCATAGAATGCGAAAATGTTTTGGTTTCCATAGGGCAGGCAATTGTATGGGGAGATCTTTTGAAGGAAGAAAAGGCAGAACTGAACCGCAACCAGACCATAGCAGCGGATCAGGTAACCTATCAGACAGCCCAGCCGGATATTTTTGCAGGGGGAGATGTGTATACAGGACCTAAGTTTGCGATTGATGCAATCGCAGCAGGAAAGGAAGGGTGTGAATCCATTCACCGCTTTGTACATAAGGGGCAGAGTCTTACACTTGGACGTAACTTAAGGCAGTTTATCGAGCTGGATAAGGGGAATCTGCAGATTGAAAGTTTCGACAATGCAAAACGTCAGATTCCGGGAAAGAAGGATGGAGATCCCAAGTCTACCTTCCATGACCTTAGAAGCACTTTGACGGAGGAACAGGTCAAAATTGAGGCCAGCCGGTGCCTGGGATGCGGTGCAACGGTTGTAGATCAAAACAAATGTATCGGATGCGGTATCTGTACGACCAAATGTGAGTTTGACGCTATTCATCTAAGCAGGGATCTGCCCGAGGCAAGCACTATGTATAAAGCAGAGGATAAGTTAAAGGCCATCCTGCCTTATACCATCAAGCGGGAGATTAAGATAAAGCGCGCCAATAAGCGTAAGGAGAAAACAGGTCAGTAAAATATAATGCAAATTCAGCAAAAACGCGGCATGGAGGTTGGAAATGCATGAATTAGGAATTGTTGTTCATATCACCAAAACGCTTAAGGGAATTGCTAAGGAGAATCAGCTTAAGGAGATTGCCAGTGTGAGTCTGGAGCTGGGAGAGGTCAGTGGAGTTATTCCGGAAATCCTGACAGACTGCTGGAACTATTACCGCAAAAAATTTCCGCTGATTGAAGAAGCGGAGCTTAAATTTGAAACATTACCGGCGGTTACCTATTGTGAGGACTGTGAAAAAACGTATCCTACTGTGCAGTATGGAAAAAAATGCCCTCACTGTGGGAGTGATCATACCTATCTGATTGCCGGAAATGAATGTAATATAAAAGAAATTGAGGCGTGTTAAGAGGAAGGGAGAGTGTGTTATGTTGTTTCATGTTTATGGAAGTAATGCTGTTTATCAGTGGATTGCCATGCTGGCAGTGCTGGCAGGACTTATTCTTTTAAATGAGTTTTCGCGGAGGACGAAATGGGGAGGATTGTTTATGTTTGGCATTTTGCCGGCAATCCTTACCGTATATTTTATTGTGATTGCAGTTGCAGCAAAAGGCGGGGCCCAGTGGGCGCTTCAAAATCAGACATACCTTTATATGAATGGCTGGTTCCATTATGCCAAACTGTATGCGTCTCTGGCAGGCTGTATTGGATTTATGATGATCAAATATAAGTGGGGCATTGGGAAAAGCCACTGGTTTAAAGCATATCCTTTTGTAATTGTGGCAATTAATATTTTAATTGCTGTTGCAAGCGATTTTGAGTCGGCCATTAACGGATGGTACTCCTGGTGGTTATCCTCAGAGGATGTATGGCTTTACGGAGGATGGCATAATATTATGAATGGAATTGCCGGTATCTTAAATATTTTCTGTATGACAGGGTGGTGGGCTGTTTATTCCTCCAAGGATAAAAAAGATATGATCTGGCCGGATATGATCTGGGTATACATTCTTGTCTATGACATTTGGAATTTTGCCTATACCTACAATTGTCTGCCTACTCATGCCTGGTACTGCGGCGTGGCGCTTTTGCTGGCACCTACCATTGCAGCACTTTTGTGGAACAAGGGCGGCTGGATTATGAACCGTGCCAATACGCTGTGCATCTGGTGTATGTTTGCACAGGTATTTCCTTTATTCCAGGAGACGCTTTCAGACGGAACTGCTGCATTCCCTTGGGCAACACTTCCAAAGCAGTATAAGGATGGAACCTTAAACGGTATTGTGGCAGGAGGAAATGCAAATGCAGATCCTACAATGATGACCATTGTAAGTGCAGCAGCGCTTATTGTAAATGTAATTGCTTTGGCATATATTGTTTACAAATCGGTTCAAAATAAAAAGAACCCTTATACCGGAGAGGTATTTACTGAATTCAAATATTATAAAGAGGCAAAGGCAAGAGCAGAAATTTAAGCGGATACAGGTAATTGCGAAAAGGAAAAGCTAAAATAGCTGGGAGGAGAGGCACATATGGACTCTATGAGAATAATTGAAGTAAAGCAGAGTATTTTTGCAGATAATGATGAAGATGCAAATAAGCTGCGCAGCAGGTTAAAAGAGCAGAAAACATTTCTTCTTAATATGATGTCCTCTCCTGGAAGCGGCAAGACGACCACTTTAGTCCGCACCATCAATGCATTAAGCGACAGGCTCCGTATTGGAGTGATGGAGGCGGACATAGATTCTGACGTGGATGCATGGACAATTGCAGAAAAAACATCTGCAAAGACCATACAGCTTCATACCGGCGGCATGTGCCACTTGGATGCGGATATGACAAGGCAGGGGCTAAAGGAGCTTGGAACGGAAGAAATTGATCTGGCAGTTTTGGAAAATGTGGGAAATTTGGTGTGCCCGGCAGAGTTTGATACGGGAGCATCGAAGAATGTTATGATCCTTTCGGTGCCGGAAGGCCATGACAAGCCGCTGAAATATCCACTGATTTTTACAGTTTGCGATGCGCTGATCATCAATAAAATTGATGTGCTTCCCTATTTTGATTTTGACATGGATCTGGTCAGGGAATATGCGAAAAGGCGCAATCCGAAGCTTAAAATCTTTCCCATCTGTGCCAAAACAGGTGAGGGAATGGAAGCCTGGTGCGACTGGCTTTATCAGGAAGTGATGGAATGGAATAAATAAATGGAATAGAAGAATGCATTCTACCATCGTTCTTTGAATTTGTGTTCTGATTTTACCAATGGAATAATTTCCTCCTCAATTTTTTCAATTGAAATAAACGGCCTTTGATAAAGGGTTGAAAGAAGCTTTTGAATCTGCGCCTCGGTGCCCTGTACTTCCATTTCCACGCTTCCGTCCCATTCATTTCTTACCCAGCCGGTCACGCCAATTGTCATTGCACCATAGCAGGCGCTATACCGGAAACCGACTCCCTGCACCCTTCCATAGAATTTTATATGCTTGCGTATGATTTCATTTTTATGCATTTTGCTGTTTCCCTTACTGATCAGAGTGAATTACTGTGAGATTATTATATCACTTATTCATTTTTCAGGAAAGAAAGATGTATAGGAGCATTGTTTACGAAGGAAACTTCTACAAAACCGTTAAGAAAAAAGTGGTAATTTTTCCAGGGGTATGCTATAATCATAAAATGACTGCGGCTATGTCCGGATTTACGCGGATAAATATGATGCAAAATATAAATTTTAAGGCATATGATTTTAAGGAGGATATACCAGAATGAGCGTACAGGTAGAAAAACTGGAAAAAAACATGGCGAAGCTTACAATTGAAGTTTCAGCAGAGGAATTGGAAAAGGCACTGCAGGAGGCTTATTTAAAAAATAAAAATAAGATCAGCGTTCCCGGCTTTCGTAAAGGTAAGGTGCCCCGCCAGATGGTAGAAAAGATGTATGGACCGGAAATTTTTTATGAGGATGCGGCCAATGCGCTGATTCCTGATGCATATGATAAAGCTGTGGAAGAGTGTGGTGAGGATATCGTATCTTCTCCTGTAGTTGATGTGACACAGATTGAAAAGGGCAAGCCTTTTATTTTTACAGCCGAAGTTGCTCTTAAGCCGGAAGTAAAGCTGGGTAAATATAAGGGGGTTAAGGTTGAAAAGGCAGACACGAATGTGACAGATGAGGAAGTGGATGCGGAAATTAATAAAGAAAGAGAAAACAATGCGAGAAGTATTGAAGTAACAGACAGGCCGGTGAAGGATGGAGATGCAACTATTATTGATTTTGAAGGCTTTGTAGATGGCGTGGCTTTTGAAGGCGGAAAGGGTGAAAATTATCCTTTAACCATTGGTTCCGGCGCATTTATTCCCGGATTTGAAGAGCAGCTTATCGGTGCAGAAATTGGAAAGGAAGTGGAAGTCAACGTAACTTTCCCGGAAGATTACCAGGCTGAAGAACTAAAGGGAAAAGCTGCCTTATTTAAATGTACCGTGAATGAGATCAAGGAAAAAGAGCTTCCTGAATTAGATGATGAGTTTGCAAGTGAAGTTTCTGAATTTGAGACACTTGCGGAATACAAAGCGGATGTTAAGGCTAAACTTACAGAAAAGAAAGAAAAAGAAGCTAAGGATGCAAAAGAGGCTGCTGTTATTGAAGCAATTGTAAATGATTCGGAGATGGAAATTCCCGAAGCTATGCTGACCACCCAACAGAAGCAGATGGTGGATGAATTTGCCCAGAGACTTCAAATGCAGGGCTTGTCAATGGAACAGTATTTCCAATTTACAGGTGCAACCTATGATAAGATGATTGAGCAGGTGAGACCTCAGGCTGAAAAGAGGATTAAATCCAGACTGGTGCTTGAAGCAGTGGTTGCAAAAGAAAAGATCGAAGCATCTGAGGAGGACTACGAGGAAGAACTCAAAGCAATGGCAGAGGTTTATCAGATGGAAATTGATAAAGTAAAAGAAATGCTTCCAGAAAAGAGCATTGCACAGATTAAGGAAGATATTGCAGTTAAGAAAGCAGCAGAATTTGTGGTTAATAATGCAAAGGAAAAATAAAAATAATAAAAAATATATAAATTCCAAAGCAAAAAGATTGCAAAAGAATGATGCATGAATTATGATGTCAGTAACAAGCGGCGGATGATTTGCAATGATAAAATAGTTTCCTGCGGTTATGCCGCAGGAACTATTTTAGGTGAAGAAATTGTAAAGAGTGTTCCACAAGATAGGAGGATATGGCGAATGAGTTTAGTACCTTATGTCATTGAACAGACAAGTAGGGGAGAGCGTTCTTACGATATTTATTCAAGGCTTTTAAAGGAAAGAATTATTTTTTTGGGAGAAGAAGTAAATGATGTAACATCTAGTCTTATTGTAGCGCAGATGTTGTTTTTGGAAGCGGAAGATCCGGAGAAGGATATTCAGTTTTATATTAACAGCCCTGGCGGCAGTGTAACTGCAGGCATGGCAATTTATGATACCATGCAGTATGTAAAATGTGATGTATCCACTTATTGCATGGGCATGGCAGCCAGTATGGGTGCATTTTTGCTTTCAGGGGGAACCAAAGGGAAAAGACTTGCCCTTCCCAATGCGGAAATTATGATTCATCAGCCTCTTGGGGGAGCCCAGGGACAGGCAACAGAGATTGAAATTGCAGCAAAGCATATTTTGCAGACCAAAGAAAAGCTGAACAAAATTCTGGCTGAAAATACAGGCAAGGATTATGATGTGATTGCGGCAGATACAGAAAGAGATAACTGGATGACTGCGGAGGAAGCAAAAGAATACGGTCTCATCGACAGAGTTGTTTATAAGCGTGCGGAAATAAAATAGTAAGAGGTAGGGAAGATGGCAGGAAAAGGTTCTGACAACATCAGATGTTCTTTTTGTAATAAGACACAGGATCAGGTCAAAAAAATGATTGCAGGTCCGGCTGGTGTTTATATCTGTGATGAGTGTGTGGAGATTTGTGCAGATATTGTAGAAGAGGAATATGAGGAAGAAGCAGAAGAGACGGAATTAGACATTAATTTGTTAAAACCGGTGGAAATTAAGGAGTTTTTAGATGATTATGTGATTGGTCAGGAAGAAGCCAAAAAGGTTTTGGCTGTTTCCGTCTATAATCATTATAAAAGAGTGATGGCACCTAAGGATATGGATGATGTGGAGCTTCAAAAGAGCAACATTATCATGGTTGGCCCTACAGGTTCAGGAAAAACTTATCTTGCCCAGACGCTTGCAAAGATTATTAATGTACCCTTTGCAATTGCAGATGCAACGACGCTTACGGAAGCCGGCTATGTAGGAGAAGATGTGGAGAACATTCTTCTTAAGCTGATACAAGCGGCAGAGTATGATGTGGAACGTGCTCAGTTAGGAATTGTATATATTGACGAAATTGACAAGATTACTAAGAAAAGTGAAAATGTATCTATAACCAGAGATGTTTCTGGTGAGGGGGTACAGCAGGCACTTCTAAAAATTATAGAAGGAACTACTGCAAGTGTGCCTCCCCAGGGAGGAAGAAAGCATCCCCATCAGGAATTAATACAAATTGACACCTCTAATATTTTATTTATCTGCGGGGGTGCCTTTGACGGACTTGAAAAAATTGTTGAGAACAGACTGAATCGGAACTCCATTGGATTTGATGCGGAGATTGCAAGTAAGAACAATCGTGAGATCAGTGAGCTTTTAAGTGAAGTAACGCCTCAGGATTTGGTGAAGTTTGGTCTTATCCCTGAATTTGTCGGGCGTGTGCCAATCAATGTTTCACTGGAAGGATTGGATGAAGCGGCATTGATCAGGATTTTAACAGAGCCCAGAAATGCGTTGATCAAACAATATCAAAAATTATTTGGCTTTGATGATGTGAAGCTTGACTTTGAACAGGATGCAGTGGAAGCAATTGCAAAGCAGGCATTTGAGCGCAAAACAGGGGCCAGGGGGCTTCGTTCTATTATGGAAAAGGTCATGATGGATGTAATGTATCAGATTCCATCTGATGAAACGATTGAAGAATGCGTGATTACGAAAGGTGCGGTAGAGGGAGACAGTGAGCCTTTATTAATTCATAGAGAAGTAATGCGCAGGGCCAGATAGTGTCAGTTTTACAATGCCGCCGGTAGGCGGCATTTTGTGCAGTATTAGCTGGTTTTTAAAATTTTTAGAGGGCAGCAGAGGATAAACTTATGAATGAAACAGAAATGGAAATAGAACAGGAACAGGTGCTTGTCATGCCTTTGATCCCTTTAAGGGGAATGACAATACTGCCGGATGCAGTGATACATTTTGATCTTAACAGAGAGAAATCCATTAAGGCTTTAGAATATGCAATGATGAAAGGCGGAAAGCTTTTCCTTGCAGCCCAGAAAAATTTAGATGCGGATGTTCCTAAAGAAGAAGACCTTTACCATATGGGAACGATAGCGGTGATTAAGCAGATTACAAAGCTTCCCAATCAGGTGATCAGAGTACTTGTAGAAGGAAATAAAAGAGGATTTTTACAGGGGTTAAATGAGGAAAATACTAAGTTTCTGGAAGCTTATGTGAGAGAGGTTCAAAATATAGAAGAGGAAAAAATAAGCCATACAGCCGCCAGGGAGGCCATGCTGCGGCAACTGCGGGAATATTTTGCCCAGTATGCAATGCATTATCCCAAAATTGATAAGAATGCAATGCAGAGATATGCACATATTGATGATCCCGGAAGTCTGATGGATCAGATTGCCATGAATCTTCCTATTGGCTATGAGAAAAAGCAACAGGTTTTGGAGGCAGTTTCTCTTGAGGACCGTTATGATATTTTATGTGTGCAATTACTTAATGAAATTGAGATTGCCAAGGTGCGGGAGGAATTGGCAGGAAGAATGAAGGAGCGGGTGGATAAAAGCCAGAAGGAATATCTGCTCCGGGAACAGCTCCGCTATATCCGGGAAGAGTTAGGGGAAGATAAATCTTTTTCCGATGTTGATCAATTTGAAACAGCCCTTACGCAGTTACAGGCGTCTGAGGAAGTGAAGGAAAAGATTAAAAAAGAAATTGCCAGGTTTAAAAGCCTTGGGGGAAGCAGCTCTGAGAGTGCGGTAGAACGTGCTTATCTTGAAACGCTTTTGGAACTTCCCTGGGATAAGGCGTCAAAGGATACGGAAAACATAAAGAAGGCAAAAAGGATTCTGGAGAGGGAGCATTACGGATTAGAGCAGGTGAAAGAACGGATTTTGGAATTTCTGGCAGTCCGCTGTCTCACGAAGAAAGGGGAAAGCCCGATTATTTGTCTGGTAGGTCCTCCCGGAACGGGAAAAACTTCCATTGCCAAGAGTGTTGCAGAAGCCCTGAATAAAAAGTATGTGAGGATATGCTTAGGAGGGGTGCGGGATGAAGCGGAAATACGAGGACACCGGAAAACTTATGTGGGCGCTATGCCGGGAAGGATTGCTTCCGGTTTAAAACAGGCAGGCGTAAAAAATCCATTGATGTTGTTAGATGAAATCGATAAGGTGAGCAATGATCATAGAGGAGATACCTTTTCTGCACTTTTGGAGGTTTTGGATGGGGAGCAGAATGTAAGGTTTCGAGACCATTATGTGGAAATCCCCTTAGATTTGTCAGAGGTTTTGTTTATGGCCACTGCCAATACTACCCAGACCATTCCGCGTCCGCTATTAGACCGTATGGAGATTATTGAGGTCAATAGTTATACGGAAAATGAAAAATTTCATATTGCGAAAGAGCACCTTTTAAAGAAACAGCTTGAAAAAAACGGAATTACAAAAAAGATGCTTATGATTCAGGATGGCGCGCTAAAAAATATCATTACTTATTATACCAAAGAGGCTGGTGTCCGTGAGCTGGAAAGAAAAATAGGCGATATCTGCCGGAAGTGTGCAAAAGAAATTTTAGAGGCAAGGGAAGCCGGAGAAGAAAATGAAAAGATTAAAGTAACAGCATCTAATCTGAACAAGTATCTGGGTAATCGAAAATACAGCATGAATAAGGCAAACAAGGAGCCGCAGGCAGGGATTGTGCGTGGACTTGCGTGGACAAGCGTAGGCGGCGACACCCTTCAAATCGAAGTGAATATGATGCCTGGAAAGGGAGAAATCGAATTGACCGGACAGATGGGGGATGTGATGAAGGAGTCGGCTGTGATTGGCGTCAGCTATGTGCGTTCTGTAGGAGAAAAAAACCATATTCAGCCGGAAGTATTTAAAGAAAATGATTTTCACATTCATATACCGGAAGGAGCGGTTCCAAAGGATGGACCTTCAGCAGGAATTACTATGGCAACTGCTTTATTTTCAGCGATTACCGGAAAAAAGGTGCGCAGCGATATTGCCATGACAGGTGAAATCACTTTAAGAGGCAGAGTGCTTCCTGTGGGAGGATTAAAGGAAAAGATTCTGGCGGCAAGAATGGCAGGTATGAAGGAAGTACTGGTGCCGGCAGAAAATCGAAAGGATATTGACGAGATCTCAGAAGAGATTAAAGAGGGACTTGTTATTAACTATGTAAAGGATATGGATGAAGTTTTAAAGCGTGCTTTGGTTTGAGCTGAAAGGAGCATGGGTATAAAATGATAATTAAGAATGTCTCCCTGGAAACGGTATGTGGGATTACAAGCAAGCTGCCGGAAAACGAACATATAGAATTTGCATTTGCCGGAAAAAGCAATGTGGGAAAATCTTCTCTGATTAACGGACTGATGAACCGGAAATCCCTTGCCAGAACCAGTGCCCAGCCAGGAAAGACACAAACTATTAATTTTTATCATATTAATGATCAGATGTACTTTGTTGATCTTCCCGGATATGGATATGCGAAAGTAAGCGAATCGGAAAAAGCTAGATGGGGAAAGATGATTGAAAATTATCTCCATAGTTCCAAAAAACTTAAGGCAGTCTTTTTATTGATTGATATCAGGCATGAGCCTTCAGAAAATGACCGCATCATGTATGAATGGATCTTAAAACAGGGGTTTGAGCCGATTATAATAGCCACTAAACTTGATAAGATCAAGCGGAGTCAGGTGCAGAAGCATGTAAAAATGGTGAAGGAAGGACTTAAGGTGGTAAAAAATACTACAGTAATCCCTTATTCTGCGTTGACTAAGCAGGGGCGTGAAGAGATTTATGATTTGCTGGATACGTATCTGAAAATGGAGGAAGATCCTGAGCCGGCCTAGTGCAGAAAAGAAGAGAAAAGTGTTTTTACATTCTGTTTTGCACGTGTACATATACGCAGATGGGAGAAACTATGGGTGGAAATGAAAGTAGAAGAACATATTTGAAAGTTTTTATTAATTTAGGGATTATGCTGGTGCTGGTATTGTTTTTTATCTTTGTGGCACCCAGAATCATAATTTATTTTATGCCTTTTGTTGTGGGCTGGATCATTGCAATGATTGCCAGTCCGCTGGTGGGGTTTTTTGAGAAAAAACTTAAGATTAAAAGGAAGGCAGGTTCTGCCTTTGTAATCATTACCGTAATTGGCCTGGTTATTTTTGCAGGATATTTTGTGGGTGCAAAATTGATGGAGCAGGTGATAGAGTTTGCTGGAGAACTGCCGGATATGTGGGAGGGGACACAGCAGGAGTTTACTCAGATCGGTGAAAAATTGGAGGCAGCCAGTAAGTATCTGCCGGATGAGATAGAGGTTGCAATTGTAAAGATTACTTCTAATGTAGGAGAATACTTAGGAGAGCTTTTTGGGAAGCTGGGCAGTCCTGCAATTGAGACCTTAAGCCGTTTTACCATGAATCTGCCTTCTATTTTGATTGGAATCATTATGTGTCTTTTATCTGCTTACTTTTTTGTGGCGGATAAGGATTACATGTCAAATCTTCTCCATAAGGTTATGACACAGTCAATGCTTGATCAGGTAAATATGGTCAAGAGGGGGCTGGTACGTGCAGTAGGAGGATACTTTAAGGCCCAGCTAAAAATTGAATTTTGGATGTATCTGCTTTTGGTGCTTGGGTTTACGATACTGAGAGTAAAATATGCATTTTTAATTGCCATTGGAGTGGCTTTTCTTGACCTTCTTCCCTTTTTTGGAACAGGAACGGTTTTGATTCCCTGGGCAATTATTAAGTTCCTCAACGGGGAATATACTATGGTGATAGGGCTTTTGATTATCTGGGGGGTAGGGCAGTTGGCAAGACAGTTGATACAGCCCAGAATCGTGGGAGATTCCGTAGGTCTTGCGCCTATTCCAACCCTGTTTTTACTGTTCATTGGATATAAGTCTGCCGGAGTTGTGGGAATGATCATTGCAGTTCCCATTGGTATCATTGTACTTACCATGTATGAGGAAGGGGTTTTTGACACTACAATTGACAGCATGAAAGTTTTATATGCAAGTGTCAGCAACTTCCGGCATTTGAATGATGCGGACATGAAGGCGGTACAGATCTACAGGGATCGAAAGAGCCTTAAAGGCGTAGACAAGGAGGCACTGGAAGATGAAAGTAACAGTTTATAGCTGTCGGAGTTTTGATGAAAAGGAATTGTTTGAAAAGTATGGAAGTGAAATGGGGATTGAGCTTGTCCTTTGTCCGGACGGACCGGATGAGGAGAACGCGTACCTTGCTAAGGGCAGTGAATGTATAGATATTCTTACCACACAAATGACAAAAGAGCTGCTTAAAATATTTGCAGGTTATGGAGTGAAATATATTACCACCAGAACCATTGGATATGATCATATTGACATTAAGGCAGCGAAAGCACTTGGCATGAAGGTGGCTAATGCGCCTTATGGGCCCTGCGGAGTTGCAGACTATACGGTGATGCTGATTCTTATGACGATCCGCAAGATGAAGCGGATTATAGAGCGTACCAATATACAGGATTACACCCTTAAAGGAATTCAGGGAAGAGAATTGAAGGATTTAACTGTGGGGGTGATCGGCACAGGCAGGATTGGAACCACAGTGCTTAAGAATTTATCAGGTTTCGGATGCCGGAGGATTGCCTATGATCTGTTTGAAAATGAGGAGGTAAAAAAAGAAGGCATTTCTTACGTGTCACTGGAGGAAATGTGGCAGCAGGCGGATGTAATCACCCTTCATGCACCTTTGACAGATAAAAACCATCATATGATTAATGAAGAAGCAATTTCAAAAATGAAGGATGGAGTGATGATTATTAATACTGCAAGAGGCGGCCTTATTGATTCCCAGGCGTTGATTTCAGGCATTGAAAAGGGAAAAATCGGCGGTGCAGGTTTGGATGTGGTAGAAAATGAGTTTGAACTGTATTATTATGACCGCAAATCAGATATACTAAATAACAGAGAGCTGGCTGTACTTCGTGGATTTCCTAATGTGACGGTGAGCCATCACATGGCATTTTATACAGATGACTGTGTGGAAACGGTGGTCAGAGATTCCCTTCTTGGATGTCAATGTTTTGCACAGGGAAAGGAAAATCCCTGGGAGGTAAAGTAATTGGGGAATTTTATGATGGTCCTTCAATATGAAGGCACAAGGTATCAGGGTTGGCAGAGGCAGGAAAGTACCGGAAATACCATACAGGGAAGACTTGAAGCGCTGCTTTCTAAAATGACTGGGCAGGAAATAACTTTGCAGGGATCGGGAAGGACAGATGCCGGAGTTCATGCACTAGGGCAGGTGGCTAACTTTCATGCAGACACGCAGATGCAGGCGGATGAAATGCTGGAATATATTAACTGTTATCTTCCTGAGGATATTGCAGTGATTTCATTGAAAGAGGTGCCGGAGCGTTTTCACAGCAGGTTAAATGCAAAGGGGAAAAAGTATTGCTATCGTGTGAATAACGGGAAGACGCCCCATGTTTTTGACAGAAGATATACCCATATGGTGGAGGAAAAGCTGGATATTGAGGCCATGAGAAGGGCGGCGCAGTATCTTTTAGGAACCCATGATTTTAAAGCATTTACTTCAAACAAGAGAAGTAAAAAATCTACAGTACGTACAATAGATGGAATAAAAATAGAAAAAAATACCGGCATGTCTATGGCGCTTTGGGGAGAGCGGAATGAAATATGTTTTACCTACAGAGGAAACGGATTTTTGTATCATATGGTCCGGATTATGACAGGAACGTTGTTGGAGATAGGAATGCATAAGAGAAAGCCTGAAGACATTGCAGATATTTTATCCTCCGGGTTAAGGGAGAAAGCCGGGGAACTGGCACCTGCAAAAGGACTTACTTTAATGGAGGTTTATTATTAGTGAAGGATGGGCAGTTTCAGAGGAAATATGTCAAAATTATTTTTGTTGTTTATTTGATTTTGGTAATTAAGGTGATTATTTTTAAATATCCCATAGAGCATTTAAAGGCGATTGCCGCTACGTGGGAAAAAGGGGTGATTCTGGAAGGGCTGGATACTGCAAATTTTACATTGTTTAAAACCATACGAATGTATATAGATTATTCTTACATGCTTAACAGTTTTGAAAATCTTGTGGGAAATGTGGTAGTGTTTATTCCCTTTGGTTTTTTGCTCCCATATGTGCTAAAGAGGGGCAGAAATTTTTTTGTGATGCTGATCAATGCTTTTTTGTTTGTGCTGGGGATAGAAGTATTTCAGCTCTTTAGCGCATTTGGCGCTTTTGATGTGGATGATATTTTGCTTAACTGCGTGGGTGCAATATTGGGATATTTTGCCTATCTGGCATATGAAGGAATAAAAAAACAGCGTAGAAGGAGAGAAAGGAGAAATTAATCATGGTTGAGTTTTTAAAAGGCTTAAGAGTAAATTATACGGTATCGGCAGTGCTATGTATTCTGTTAGGTCTGGTACTTTTGATCTGGCCGGGAACTACTACCCAGATTGTCTGCATGAGCCTAGGAATCGTATTGCTTGCCTATGGGATTATCCAGATCGTCATTTACCTGTTTAACAGGGAGAGGACGCTCATTTCCCAGGGAATGATGTTTCTTGGTATTATTTTTGCAGTGGTCGGGATATGGATTTTGTTAACGCCGGAAATGATCATTATGGCAGTACCTGTGATTGTTGGCGTTTTGATCGTGATTCATGGTTTACATAACGTGGTGCAGGCAATTGCCCTGCAAAAGGATGGCTATGAAAGATGGTGGCTGGCACTTATATTCGGCCTGCTTACGGTGATTTTTGGAGGCTTGCTTATTTATAATCCTTTCGGAGCAGTGGAACTAGTGGTCAGGCTGATTGGGATTTTTTTGATCTATGACGGCGCATCTGATATCTGGATTTTATCCAGGGTATTTAAGGTAAAAAGAGATAAGGCAAGAATTATTGACGCTGAGTTTGTTGAGGTGGATGAAGAGGAGTAAACAGGATTCTGATGAATTAGATAAGATTTGAAAAGTGTTAGATGCAATGCATTATTTTTAAAGCGATATGAATGGGATTAAGATGTGCTATGTACTTTTTATAGGAAGGAGCAGAATATGAGATGAGAAGATTATATTTCAGATGAAGCAGTTATTAAGCGTGCAAATGAAGCAGTAAGAATCGAATTAGAGAAAAATAGAGCGTTAGGGGTTCCGGTGGTTATATATGACAGAGAAAGTCAGGTTATATATCAGGAAAATAATGATGGAACCCGGACAGAAGTGGGAAGAAGGATGAGAAAGGAGCGATATAGTGAGCGAATTTCAAAGAAAACCTGAAATTGTTATTTTTGCCGGTCCAAACGGTTCCGGCAAAAGTACATTTACACAATTGTTAAAACCACCAATGGATTATATCAATGCTGATGAAATTAAAAAATATTTAAAATGTTCTGATTTAGAAGCGGCACAATTAGCAGAAAAACAACGTGAAGAACATTTGGTGCAGATGCAGGAATTTTGTTTTGAAACAGTGTTGTCAACAGAACGCAACTTAAAACTATGGTGGACATGATGTGCCGGAAGAAAAGGTAATTGCTAGATATGATAAAGCGTTGGCCCTAATTAAGGATGTGCTTTAACGAGTGTGATGATTGGCATTATGAAGATATATGCGCTTTGACGGATACTTCAGATATGGAAGAAAAAATTTAAATTAGGGAAACAGAGTAATTAAAATTTTTGAGATGTGAAAATGCACAAAAGTTGCTACATGTAGTAATTTTTATAAAACAATACTTTGCAGAGGAAGATCGTATTGCCCAAAGTGCCTATAGTTGATTGGGAGGAAATGCCGTGGCTGATAGTCATGAAAATATTAGAAAACAGGCTGAAATTCTTAGGGAATTGGGTATAACACCAATTTCAGAGGAACTGATTACACAGATAGAGAAAAGCTTTTACAATATGCCTGATGAAGTAAAAGATTCATTAAATGTTACAGCAATGCTGCTTAGCTGTATTGGCAGCGGCAACTTCGATATGAAGGAAAAAGCCTGGGTGCCTACTTCTGATATGGTATACAGCTTTGATGTAGAGTCATTTGATTTTACTGGAATGTATACGCATTTTTTGCAAGGCATTATAGCCATTAGCAATAACGAATTTGAGATTACGCAAATAAAAGAGGATACAAGCGGCGTGGATTTTAATTCGGGAAGCGGAATACAAATCATACAATTTTGCTACAATGGGACGCCATACTCCTATAAAGCAAGGGCAATGTATGACTGGTTTGATGAAGGGATGCTGGAGTTCATGAACCAGGTGCTGGAGAATGAGAAAAATCCCAAAAGACTGTATTTTATGAGTGATGGATATCAGGAGTGTATCGTTTTTTACTGTACACAATTTTGGGCAAAACGGTTTGAAAAAGCAACGGGATGTAGTTTGCAGGACAAACTAAGAAAGATGTAAAAAGGAACAGCCAGGTATGCAGAAAACAGGAGATTTGTTTTACAAAAGCACTTGACAAATAAAAGACCTGTAACTATGATAGAATCATTAGATGAAAAGGCAGTGAAAAAGAGGAGTACGCATTTATCTCCTGTCAGAGAAGAAACCCTGCGGCCAATCAATTTTTGTTCGAATAGATTTTTGGCAGCAGCGCTGAAAGGTTTTAAGGAAGAAAATGTGGAAGGTAGCTTTGGAGCCGGAGAGCTGAACATGGGTTAAGCCGAAATATAGGTAAGCTTTCACGTTTTATCCCCGTTACAGGATAGGACTCTTAATATGATAAATATTAGTAGTCGCTGAGTGATAAACGAAGGTGGTACCGCGTAATCAGATAAAAAGATGCGCCCTTTGCAGATAATTGTATCTGCGAGGGCGCTTTTTTCTTCGCAGATCAAATCCCAAATGCATAAAAATAAGAAGAGGAGAAGCAGCATGAGCAGAGAACTTGCAAAAACCTATGATCCCAAAGGGATTGAAGACAGACTTTATCAAAAGTGGCTTGATAAGAAGTATTTTCATGCCGAAGTAGATCATTCCAAAACACCCTTTACCATCGTCATCCCACCCCCAAATATTACGGGACAGCTTCACATGGGACATGCGTTGGATAATACCATGCAGGATATTTTGATTCGATTTAAGAGAATGCAGGGATACAATGCACTCTGGCAGCCTGGCACTGACCATGCCAGCATTGCAACAGAGGTTAAGATCATCGAAAAATTAAAGGAAGAGGGAATTAACAAGGAAGACCTTGGACGTGAGGGATTTTTGGAGCGTGCATGGGAGTGGAAAAAGGAATATGGCGGGCGTATTATCAGCCAGTTGAAAAAGATGGGTTCTTCCTGTGACTGGGACAGAGAGCGCTTTACGATGGACGAGGGATGCAATAAGGCGGTAACGGAAGTGTTCTGCAAGATGCATGAAAAAGGCTGGATCTATAAAGGAAGCCGCATCATTAACTGGTGTCCGGTCTGCAATACCTCTATATCAGATGCTGAGGTAGAATATACAGAACAGGCAGGCCATTTCTGGCATATTAAATATCCGGTAATCGAGGAGGACGGTTCGGTAAGCACCACCCGGTTTGTGGAGTTTGCAACTACCAGACCGGAAACTATGCTGGGGGATACTGCTGTGGCAGTGAATCCAGAGGACGACAGGTATAAGGATATTATAGGGAAAAAGCTTTTGCTTCCCATTGTAAATAGGGAAATTCCGGTAGTAGCCGATTCTTACGTGGATATGGAGTTTGGTACCGGCGTGGTTAAAATTACACCGGCTCATGATCCTAACGACTTTGAGGTAGGAAAACGTCATAACCTGCCAGAGATCAATATTTTGAATGATGATGCAACCATCAATGAAAATGGTGGTAAATTCTGCGGGATGGATCGGTATGAAGCAAGAAAAGCTATCGTAAAAGAACTTGATGAGATGGGGCTTTTGGTCAGGATTGAGGATTATTCTCATAATGTAGGAACTCATGACCGCTGTAAAACAACCATTGAGCCTATGATTAAGCAGCAGTGGTTTGTAAAGATGGAAGAACTGATCAAGCCGGCAGTGGAAGCAGTAAAAAACGGAGATATTGAGCTGATTCCAAAGCGTATGGAAAAGATTTATTTTAACTGGACAGATAATATCCGGGACTGGTGTATTTCCAGACAGCTCTGGTGGGGGCACAGAATTCCGGCTTATTACTGTGATAAATGTGGAGAGATTGTAGTTGCACCTGATGCGCCGGAGAAATGTCCTAAGTGTGGACAGGAGCATTTTACACAGGACCCGGATACTTTGGATACATGGTTTTCTTCCGCGCTATGGCCTTTTTCAACCTTAGGCTGGCCGGAGCAGACAGAGGATCTTAAGTATTTTTATCCTACGGATGTATTAGTGACTGGCTATGATATTATTTTCTTCTGGGTAATCCGTATGATCTTTTCAGGATTTGAGCAGATGGGAGAAAAGCCCTTTAAGACGGTTTTATTTCACGGGCTGGTAAGGGATTCGAAGGGGCGGAAAATGAGCAAGTCTCTGGGAAATGGAATTGATCCCCTTGAAATTATTGATCAATACGGAGCCGATGCACTGCGTCTTACCCTGATCACGGGAAATGCACCTGGGAATGATATGCGTTTTTATTATGAAAGGGTTGAGGCAAGCAGAAATTTTGCCAATAAGATTTGGAATGCATCCAGATTTATCATGATGAACATGCCGGAGGAAGGGCTTAAGACGGAAAATCCTTCCCTGGAGCCTGTGGATAAATGGATTCTTTCTAAATTAAATACGCTGATCAAAGATGTGACTGATAATATGGACAGTTTTGAACTGGGAATTGCCGTTTCAAAGGTTTATGACTTTATTTGGGATGAGTTTTGTGACTGGTACATTGAAATGGTAAAGCCAAGGCTTTATAATTCAGATGACCAGGAAAGTAAAAATGCGGCACTTTGGACATTAAAAACAGTGTTGATTGACGCCTTAAAGCTGCTTCATCCGTATATGCCTTTTATTACCGAAGAAATATTCTGCACTTTGCAGTCGGAGGAGGAATCTATTATGATATCCTGCTGGCCCAAATATCAGGAAGAGTGGAATTTTGCAAAGGAAGAAAAGGATATTGAGATCATTAAGGAAGCTGTAAGAGGCATCAGAAATGTGCGCACGGAAATGAATGTTCCCCCCAGCAGAAAAGCGCAGGTGTTTGTGATCAGTGAACGGGAAGATGTATTAAGTGCATTTACAGAAGGAAAGTTGTTTTTTGCTTCACTTGCTTATGCTTCTGATGTGGTAATAAAGAAGGATCGGGCAGGCATTGCAGAGGATGCGGTGTCGGTGGTGACCGGAGGAGCAACGCTTTATATACCCTTTGCAGAACTGGTGGATATCGGGCAGGAGCTTGAACGTCTTGCAAAAGAAGAAAAGAGACTTATGGGAGAACTTGCCCGGGTAAATGGTATGTTGAGTAATGAGAAATTTATCTCCAAGGCGCCTGAGGCTAAAATTGCCGAGGAGAGGGAAAAGCTGGAGAAATATACGCAGATGATGCGTCAGGTAAAGGATCGTCTTGCTCAATTACAGAAGTAATGAAAAAGGGAACTATATGACCACATATCAGGAAGCAGAAAACTATATTTTAGAGATACCCAAATTTGCAGGGAAAAATACCATTGAAGATACAGGAAAGATGCTGGCTCTCCTTGCAGGCAGCATGGAAGGCAGGATCATCCATGTGGCAGGCACAAACGGAAAAGGTTCCGTTTGTGCCTATTTGCGTGCAATTTTAATGAAAAGTGGATACAGTGTTGGTATGTTTACTTCTCCTCATTTAGAAACTATGCGGGAAAGAATATGCGTGAATGAAGAAATGATATCAGAAAAGAAGTTTACGGAAATCTTTGAAAAAGTGAAGGATATATCTGTTCATGCAGGAAAAATGAGACTTGCACATCCCTCCTATTTTGAATTTTTATTTTTAATGGCAATGGTTTATTTTAAAGAAAAACGTCCTGATTATATTATTCTGGAAACAGGATTGGGAGGAAGATTAGATGCTACCAATTGCGTAAGTCCTGATGTGTGTGTGATTACGGAGATTGGATATGATCATATGCAGTATCTTGGGGAGACGATCAGGGAGATTGCTGGCGAAAAAGCGGGAATTATTAAGCCGGGAGTACCGGTGGTTTTTGTCGATAAAAGACCGGAAAGTACAGAAGTTTTGACCGAATATGCAAAAAAAATGGGCAGTCCTGTAGTTAAGATCGGAAAAGATAATATTTTGAATGTGAATATAAATAATAAAAATATTGATTTTTCTCTTTGCACTGGTTATTATAATTATGTTAGTCTTTTTTTGAAAACAAGAGCACTGTATCAGATTGAAAATGCATCTTTGGCAGTTGCGGCGGCGGAAACATTGCATGATGACCAAATTACGCCGGAGGTAATCAGAAAAGGCCTGTGGACGGCCTGCTGGCCAGGAAGGATGGAAGAAGCCTTATCTGACATTTTCTTAGATGGAGCCCATAATGAAGATGGGATAGAAGCATTTTTAAATACAGTCAAAGAGGATGCCTGTAAAGGGAAACGACTGCTGCTATTCGGGGTAGTTATGGACAAGCAGTATCAGACAATGATTTCCCAAATAGCCAGTTCAGGTTTTTTTGCCCAGGCGGCAGTGACAGCGCTTGAAACAGACCGGAGCGTGTCTTTGGATGAATTAGAAGCTGTCTGGAGCCAGTATCAAATACCCTGTAGTTTTTTTGAAAAGGCAGAAGAGGCATACGATTATTTGAGGAAAAATAAAGGCAGAGAAGATAGGATTTATGTTGTTGGTTCGTTATATTTGATAGGGCAGATAAAGTCTTTTATGAGGAGAATTCAGGATGATAGATTTTGAAGAAGAATTGAAGAAATTTCATCCCAGCCTTGAAGTTGAGGATGCGGAAGAAGCCATATATAATCAGGATTTAACTGATATGGCTGATATATTGATCAAATTGGCAGAAAAGACAAAAACGGAAGACGAATAAGGAGTGACGGCATGATTTGTTATAATTGTGGATGCCGTTTATCAGAACACGATTTTTGTACAAGCTGTGGTGCGGATGTGGCTCTTTATAAGAGAATTATGTTCATGTCCAATCGTTTTTATAATGAAGGACTGGAAAAGGCTACAGTGAGGGATCTATCCGGTGCAATTGTAAGTTTACGGCAAAGCTTGAAATTAAATAAGAATAATATAGACGCAAGGAATCTTTTGGGACTTGTGTATTTTGAAATGGGCGAAGTGGTAAATGCGTTAAGCGAGTGGGTTATCAGCAAAAATCTCCGCCCGAAAAAAAATATAGCCGACGATTATATTGATATGATTCAGACCAATCAGGCAAGGCTGGATGCGATCAACCAAACCATAAAAAAATATAATCAGGCATTGCTTTACTGCTATCAGGATAGTCAGGATCTGGCCATAATACAGCTAAAAAAGGTCCTTTCATACAATCCCAAATATGTAAGTGCACACCAGCTTCTTGCACTTTTATATATTAATTCAGAGGAGTGGGAAAAGGCACAGCGGGAATTGGATAAGTGCTGCCATATAGATACCAATAATACAATTACACTGCGTTACCTAAAAGAGGTGGAGCACATGCTTATGCCGGAAGAAGCGGCAAAGAATGTGCCCAAAAGAAAGGCAGTTTCCAATAAAGCGGTACGCTATCAAAGTGGAAATGAAACTATTATCCAGCCCGTAAATATAAAAGAGCCAAAAGGTGTATCGACACTTCTTAACTTGGGCATCGGTGTATTGATTGGTGTTGCCATTGCTTGTTTTTTGATTCTGCCCGGACAGATCCAGAGTGCAAAGGCAGAAATCAACAATGAACTGCGTATGGTGAGTGAACAATCAGATGCCAAGACTGCTACAATAGATGAACAGGAACAGGTGATACAAAAGCTGACGGAAGAAAAAACACAATTAAGCGAAGAACTTGCCGCTTATCAAGGGGCCAGCGGAAACGTGAAAGCAAATGACGGACTTATGATGGCGGTCAGGGCTTATCTGGAAAATCCTGAAGATATAGAAACCATTGCTTCTTGTTTAGAGGAGCTTGAAGAGGATGAGACAGACAAAGCAAATGAGACAGCGCAGGAACAGAAATCAGAAGCGTTTACAGCCTTATATAACAAATTAATAGAGGCTGTAGGAGCTGATCTGGCGGCTTTCTATTATAATTCCGGTTATAGCAGTTACCGGGCAGAGGATTATGAAGCAGCGATCCCTAATCTGCAAAGAGCCTATGAGTATGATGAGACTAACGGGGATGCACTGTTTAACCTTGGTAACAGCTATCGCAGAAGCGGTGATGATGATAAGGCAAAAGAAGTTTACGCAATGGTGATCGACAATTTCCCGGGAACAGAACTTGCAAACCGTTCGGAAACGAATCTGGCAGAAATCAATAATGCAGAACAAAATTAAATTACGTTAGAACAAAGCCCACTGGCGGCCATTCTTATGTTAATACAAAAGAGAACATGCTATAAGTATGTTCTCTTTTTTTAACAAACGGATGACTGGCTTTGCCTGGCATCCTTATGTTAGGAAAAGCGCTGGGCAGCGGCAGATCAAAAAAAGAAAGGGGAAGGAATATGGAAGAAAACTTTAAAGTGATCGACAATTACCTGATGGTGAAAATGCCGGAAGAAGTAGATCATCATAAATCGGTTTACATAAGTAAAACAGCCGATGAGTATATTATGAACGAAGGAGTGGGGAATGTGGTTTTTGACTTTGAAGATACCAGATTCATGGACAGCTCCGGAATAGGGGTTATTATTGGAAGATATAAGAAGATATCCTATTTTGGGGGTAAAGTGTTTGCAATCAATACGGATACCAGAATCAAGAGAACCTTGATGATATGCGGTTTACATAAAGTGATTGAGATAATGGAATGAAAGGAAAAAAATATGGAAACAGGACAAAAAGATATAAGCAGGACAAAAAATGAAATGTCCCTGAAAAATGAAATGCAGATTACATTTGATGCAGTTTCAGTAAATGAAGCCTTTGCAAGAGTTGCAGTTGCGGCTTTTGTAACTCCGCTAAATCCTACTATCGAAGAAGTTTCAGATATAAAGACAGCGGTCTCAGAGGCAGTGACCAATGCAATCATTCATGGATATGATGCAGAATTTATGAAGGAAGGAAATTCTAAATCCCCTAATAAAGTATATTTAAGCTGTATAATAGAGGATGATGTGCTGTATGTTGAGGTGAAGGATAAGGGAAAGGGCATTGCAGATGTAGAACAGGCTATGGAGCCGCTTTTTACAACAAAGCCGGAAATGGACAGATCTGGAATGGGATTTGCTTTTATGGAAGCCTTTATGGATGACTTAGAGGTGATTTCACAGCCAAATATGGGAACTATAATACGAATGAAGAAAAAACTGGGAACTACGCCATGGATTGGATACGAGGAATGAGTCATGGCGGAGAATTCAGTACTGATCGAAAGGGCACAGGCAGGAGAAAAGGAAGCAAGAGAAGTACTGATAGAGCAGAATCTGGGGCTGGTGCATCATATCGTTAAACGATTTTTGGGAAGAGGATATGAGGCGGAAGATTTGTTTCAGATCGGCGTAATTGGTTTAATCAAATCAATTGATAAATTTAATACGGAATATGATGTAAAATTTTCTACCTATGCAGTTCCACTGATCACAGGGGAGATTAAAAGATTTATCAGAGATGACGGGATGGTAAAGATATCCAGAACGCTGAAGGAAAATGGAATGCGGGTTAAATATGCAAGGGAGCGCCTGGGAGGAAAACTTGGCAGAGAGCCTACTTTAGCAGAGGTGTCAAAAGAAGCGTCACTTACTGTTGAGGAGGTGGTGCTGGCTATGGAAGCCAATGTTCATGTGGAATCTATCTATAAGTCAGTTTATCAAAATGACGGTAATGAGATTTTTATGGTGGATCAACTGGCGGATGAAAGACAAAATGAGCAGGAAACAGTTTTAAATCATTTGGTGGTGGATCAATTGATCGGAGAACTGCCTCAAAAAGAGCAGAAGCTGATAAGGCTCAGATATTATCAGGAAAAAACACAGACCGAGGTGGCGAAGGTGCTGGGGATCAGTCAGGTGCAGGTAAGCCGGCTGGAGAAAAAAATATTGTTGGATATGCGTCAGAAGATGGCCGGACTTTAGTTGACATAATATTCTTTTTATAGTAAGTTATATTATGTTGATGTATGTCCATCGGTTAAATCTAAGGCGACAGGCAGTATACAGAGGATACAAATGATGAAAAATAGACGGATATTAGCAATTATTTCATGTATAATGATATTGTTTCACAGCGCCTATGGTGTGAGGGCGGCAGAAGTAAATGACCAGGCTGCTCCAGAATCATCAGGTGAAGAGGTGTTAAGTGAAGGAGACCTGTCAAACCAGAATCAGGAAGTGGGTACCAATGTGGAAATAGACGGGGAAGAAAGCGAAGAAGAAAATGAGCAGGAAGCTGATGAGGAGCTTTTGGCATACATTAAGGAGGCGCAGAGCGAATTTCTTGCACTTGCAGGGCAGGAAAATCTGATGGCCCTTGTTTATTTGTGTGATTTTTATCAGGTAAAAGGGCGGCCTGATGCGTCTGCGGAAACGATCGTGTCTGTTCCTTCCGGGACAACTGTTTTTTTGAAAGGAGCCGAACTGGATGCAGACTATAATCTTTGGTTTCAGGCGGCTGTAGAATATAACGGGAGTGCCTATACAGGGTATATCGACAGAAATTATCTTGCTTATTCAAACGAACATTTGATCGGCTGGGAGGAGGTTTATTTCCCACAAATGGCTATGTTTGCAGCAAATGATATTTATAGGGATGTGGAACAGTTTCCAGACTCTTACCGGTCAAAGCTGATGCTTTTGAAACAAGCCCATCCCAACTGGGTTTTTGTAAGACAGGATATAGGTCTTGATTGGCAGACGGTGGTGAAGAATGAAAATTATAAGGACAGAAGCCTGATCAGCGGCAGCATGGGAGGGGCCTGCCGGGGAGATTATTATGGTTCGGGGTGGTATTATGCGTCTGAGGCAGCGGTGAAGTATTATTTAGATCCCCGTAATTTTTTAAATGATACCAGAATATTTCAATTCGAGCAGTTAACTTATAACCCTTCTTATCATTCTAAGGATGCGGTGCAGAACATTTTAAATAATACATTTATGAAGGGCGTTATGCCTAAGGCAGATATGACTTATGCAGATGCTTTTTTCCAAGTGGGTTCTACTCTCAAGGTTAGCCCGTTTCATTTAGCATGCAGAGTTTATCAGGAGCAGGGAGAAGGCAAATCACCATTGATTTCAGGGACCTATGACGCGGTGCCTGCATATAAAGGTTATTACAATTATTATAATATAGGGGCATCAGGAAAAACGGATAAGGAGATCATAGAGTCAGGTCTGGCCAAGGCAGTTGCTTTAAAATGGAATACCCCTCTTGCGGCGATTAGGGGCGGGGCGGAGATATTGGCAAAGAATTATATTTTAAGAGGACAGGATACCTTATATCTTCAGAAGTTTGACGTGGATGCAAGTGACGGTACTTTATATACACATCAGTACATGCAGAACATTATGGCGCCTTATTCTGAATCCTCTATGGTTAAGAGTGCATATGCCAGAACTGGCGCGTTAGACAGTCCCTTCGTGTTTAAAATTCCCGTGTATGGCAATATGCCTGCACAGGCATGTCCGGCTCCCAGCGGATCAGGTACCGCTGCAGCGACGCCAACCGTAAAGCCAACAGCTACACCAACAAAGGCGCCAACAGCAAAACCAACCGCAACAGCCACAGCGACGCCAACCGCAGCACCGACCGCAACAGCCACAGCGACGCCAACCGTAAAGCCAACAGCTACACCAACAAAGGCACCAACCGCAAAACCAACCGCAACAGCCACAGCGATGCCGACTACAAAGCCGACAGCAGCAGCCACAGCGACGCCAACAGCAAAACCAACAGCGGCAGAAACAGCGACGCCAACAGCAAAACCAACAGCGGCAGCAACAGCAACACCAAAAACGACTCCAGTGGCAACGCCAAAGGTAACTGCACCGCCTGAAAATGTGGCATCGCCAACGTCAAGTGCGGCAG
>DKUR01000049.1:54975-65699 GCA_002490775.1 Lachnospiraceae bacterium UBA7199
CATCGCCAACGTCAAGTGCGGCAGCTACACCGGAAGTTACAGCTTCGCCCACTGCAACTGCAAGCGCGGCACCGACAGTCACTCCCAAAGCCACTGCTGTACCCACTGCTACGCCTGTAGCAACTGTTGTTCCTGCAGCGGCTGATCCAACCAAAGCACCAGCATCTCACAGTGACGACAGTTCTAATACATCTTCTCAGGTGACGGTAACATCAGCACCCCAGATGTCAAGTACTGCAAGTCCTGAAAGCAATGTGCCTGTAAATGAACCGACTCCGGTAAAGGTGGAAGAAAATACAAACTCAGCAGGAGTGACGGTAGCGGCAGTTACACCAAAACCGCAGACAATAGATGAGGACAAAGGTGTTCTTACAATGGATATGAGCAAAACCGGCATGATTTATGCGCAGACTTTGCAGCAGATCAAAGAGCAGGGAAGAGAAGTGATTCTTCAGCTCAATGAACAAGTAAGCTGGATAATTCATGGTGATACCATAGAAACAGATAGTTTTGAAGATATTAATCTGGAGGTTTCCTTTGCAGACAGTCAGATTCCTAAGTGGAAGCTGGCAGTGCTGACAGAAAATGAAACTTATGTGGAAATGTCATTAAAGCATGAAGGCGCATTTGGATTTACTGCAGTATTGTCTGTACAATTGGAGAATGCACAACCTGGACAGTATGCAAACTTGTTCTATTATAATGAGCAGACAGGCAGTTTTGAATTTATGTGTGCATCACTGGTAAACAGTAAATGCAGTGCTGAGTTTGAATTTAAACATGCTTCGGATTATGTAATTATAATAAGTGATGATACGAAAGAAAATCTGTTGGAAGAAAGGACAGAGGCTTTTGCACTGGCCCAAACAGAAAAAGAGGAGGCTTTGGCGCAGGCGAAGGAAGAACGTCCTGCCGAAGAGCCAAAGAAGGCTGCAGGTATTATTGTCCTGATACTGCTTGCAAGTGTTGCTCTTGGAATAGGAGCATATCTGATCTTTAAGAAAAATGAAAGGTGAATTTGAATGCGTGAAGTTGCTTTACTGTTTAATGTTAGGGATAAAGTGCAAATAGAAGCTATTAAAGCAGCATTTTATCTGATCAAGGTTCCTACAAGGGTAGTCCCCAAGGAAAGATATGGAGCTACCTTAAGAGAAATGGCCAAAAATGTATTTAAGGAACCGCCGGATGAGGCGCAGAAGCAGGAGCTTGACGGGCAGATGATTATATTTGTTGACCTTTTGGAGCGGAAGCTTTACAAGGTAATTGATTTAATGCACAATGATCCAAGATGTGGAAACAATCTTTACAAAGCAATTTTGACAAAAACGAATCAAAAGTGGAATGCCTTCACTTTGCTTGAAGAACTTAAGAAGGAACATGCTGCAATGCATAGGAAAAATGAAAAGGAGCAAAAATGATTGCAGTATATTATGCAAAGGTGTTTTCCCCTTTGGAGGAAGGCACCTTTTTGCAATATTTGGAAAAAGTGGAAAAAAGGCGCAGAGAAAAGCTGCTGCGTATGAAAGATCAAAATAGCATAAATCGTACATTAACAGCCGGCTGCCTGCTTCATGCGGTGCTCTGTAAATGGATGGAGCTTCGCCCGGATATATGCATTCCTTTTGAAATTGGCTACGAAAAAGAAGGAAAACCATACTTAATAAATAAACCGGAGATTTGTTTTAATTTATCCCACTCTGGGGAATATGTATGCTGTGCCATAGGAGATGTGCCGGTTGGAGTGGATATTCAGAAAAAGACTGCTGTAAGAAGTGGAATTGCAGAGCGTTTTTTCACGCCTGCCGATAATCAAAAGCTGTCTGAATGCGGGGAAAAAGAAAGAATTGATTTATTTTTCAGAATGTGGAGCATTAAGGAAAGCTTTACGAAACTGACAGGAAAGGGATTGAAACAGGGAATGAATTCCTTTGAAATCAACTGGCAGCAGAGGAAAATACTGGATGAGGGCAGAAAGGAAACGTTAGCTTATTTTATGGAATATGCATACATGCCTGCGTACAGTTTTTGTGTTTGTACCAAAGAGCCGCAACAGGATGCGGCGTGGGAGGAAATTTTATTATGAGTTTTTTATTGGCAATTATTTATATTGCATTTATTAGTTTAGGACTGCCGGATGCCCTGCTGGGATCGGCGTGGCCCAGCATGCATGGGCAGTTGAATGTACCGGTTTCTTATGCAGGCATCATATCTATGATTATTTCCGCAGGAACTATTATATCAAGCCTTTTTAGTGATAAAATGAACAGGAGGCTTGGAACCGGAAAGGTGACTGCTATCAGTGTAGGACTGACTGCCATATCTTTGCTGGGCTTTTCTTTGTCAGGTTCCTTTTTTATGCTGTGTGTGATTGCGCTTCCTTATGGATTAGGTGCAGGTGCAGTTGATGCTGCACTGAATAATTATGTAGCTCTTCACTATAAAGCGAGGCATATGAGCTGGCTCCATTGCTTTTGGGGAGTTGGCGCCACAATAGGACCGTATATTATGGGGGCATGTCTGACTGGAGGGCTTAAATGGTCCAGCGGATATCAGATCATTGGTATTTTGCAGGTGATATTAACTGCAATTTTAATTTTCTCTCTTCCTTTGTGGAAAAAATCAAATGAGGCGGAGGAAGAAGGACAAATACAAAATAAAGTGGGAATGGGAAAGCTTCTAAGGCTTCCAGGAGTAAAAGAGGTACTGATTGCCTTTTTCTGTTATTGTGCGGTAGAACAGACAGCAGGTCTTTGGGGAGCAAGTTATATGGTAATGGAACGAGGGATGTCGGCTGAGAATGCGGCAAAATGGGCGTCGCTTTTTTACCTGGGAATTACAATAGGACGTTTTATTTGTGGTTTCATTTCCATGAGAATGAGCGATAAAGCAATGATCCGCTTAGGGCAGGGAATGATTGCTGCTGGAATCCTTTTATTGATTTTTCCCTGGGGAAATCTTATTATGTGTATAGGGCTTGTGGTGGTAGGCTTAGGATGTGCTCCTATTTATCCAAGTATTATTCATGAAACGCCCACTAATTTTGGTGCAGGCTTATCTCAGGCGTTAATTGGTATGCAGATGGCGTTTGCGTATGTTGGGACAACTGTAATGCCGCCGCTATTTGGAGTCCTTGCCGGAAGTGTAGGAATCTGGCTGTACCCTTTTTATCTTTTGATCATTACGTTGCTCATGATCTGGATGGTGGAGAAGTTAAATAAAGTTCCAAAAGCAGAAAGTGAAGATGTAAGGGGAAGATAAATTTTAAAGCAGAAAAATAAAAAACAAATGAGGGAAGGAAAATATGGGGATTAAAGAACAGGTGTTATTATTATTGGAAAATCAAAAGGGTAACTTTTTTTCAGGGCAGGAGATCGCAGATCGTCTTCTGGTGACAAGAGCCAGCATCTGGAAGGCTGTTAAGGCATTACAGAAAGAAGGCTATGCGATTGAAGCTGTGACAAATAGAGGCTATGCTTTGAAAAGGTCGCCCGATCTGCTCTCAGCAGCATATATTGAGCAGGAGCTGCATGCAGAAGGCGTGAATTTAAAGGTAAAGGTTGAAAGAAAAGTTGATTCCACCAATAATGTGTTAAAGCAGTATATTGCCGAAGGAGAAAAAGAGGATATGGTACTGCTGGCGGAAGAACAAAGCGCAGGCCGGGGACGCCGGGGACGATCTTTTTATTCCCCTCAGGGAACAGGGCTTTATATGAGCCTTTTGCTTCATCCCAATGTTACTGCGGAAGAAGGAACCATGTTGACTACTCTGACTGCTGTGGCAGCGGCGAAAGCAGTTGAAAAGGTGTCCAATGAGGAAGTTTTAATCAAGTGGGTAAATGACGTGTGGATGAGAGGGAAGAAGATATCCGGCATTTTAACGGAAGGTTCTGCATCTTTAGAGGAAGGAAAGCTGGAATATGTGATCGTAGGAATCGGCATTAATATTTATGAACCCGGGGAAGGATTTCCAGAGGAGATTAAAGACGTTGCAGGCGCAGTATTTACCAGCCATATACAAAAGGAAAATATGCGCAACCGCCTGGCGTCAGAGTTTATCAAAAATTTTATGGAATATTATCATGAACTTCCTTCCAAAAATTATCTGGAGGAATACAGGAAAAGGTGCTTTGTAATCGGAAAAAAGGTTAAAATCATTACACCTTCCGGAGAGCCATATAAGGCCGGGGAAGGAATTGACAGAACTAGTGCAACTGTACTTGGAATTGATGATGCCTGCCATTTGCAGGTGCAGTATACAGATGGCACAATTGAGTTTTTATCCAGCGGAGAAATCAGTATTAAGGTTTAACGTTTTCCTATTTCCCCTTTAGAAAAATAAGACTTGCAATGCTCAGCACCACCTGAACAGCAGGTATGGTATACCATACACCGTTTAATCCAAAGAAAAGAGGAAGAAGGATGATGAAAATAAGCGTCAGCACAATTTCCCCATATACAAGGAGATTGGAACGAATCATTCTGTGTGTGGCATAAAAGTAAGAAACTGCCGGCTTGGTAAGCCCGTAAAGGGCTATAATCAGGGCAAAGGCAGGTGTGGCGTAAACAATATAAGCCGCTGCTGCGCTGGAGGTTCCATAAAGGACTGGGATCAGATTACGCATCAGGATAAAAACAACTGCTCCGGCCGTGCCAAATCCAATCCCTAAGGCAAAGGTCCATTTGGCATAGGTTTTCAAGGTTTTAGTGTCATTGCTGCCCTGACACAGAGAAAGAAGAGGCTGGCTGCCATCACCGATTCCCTGCACTAAAAGCTCCATAAAGGAGATAATATAAGCAAGTACGGCATAGGCGCTGACAGCTTCCTCTCCGCCATATCTAAGTGATTGCAGGTTCATAAAAATAATTGTAACAGAAGGCAGGTAAGTCAGCCCAAAGGGCGATACTGCCACCTGCAGGATTGCATGAATCGTATTTTTTTCTGGGCGAACATTGAAAAGAGAAATACGATTCTTTTTTCTTATAAAAAAAAGTATCCCTAAAATTAAAGTAAGGAACTGGCCGAATACAGTTGCAAGAGCAGCCCCCTTGATGCCCAGATTCAAAGCGATTACAAAAAGGTAATCCAGAATAATGTTAGTAATACAGCCGGCAGCCATAGAACACATAGCATAGAAGGAAGCTCCATGATTGCGCATTAAAGGAACCATGCCTGAGGCAAAAACCTGTACCATGCCTCCAAGCAGGATATATTTGATATAATCGGATGCAATAGGGAGAAGTTCATTTTTTGCACCAAGTAAAACCAAAAGAGGCGTGTGAAAGAAATATAAAAAAACTACCAGCAAAAGAGAACTGATAAAAAGCAAAAAGAAAGCGTTGCCTTCTGTACGCTCTGCTTTTTTTATGTTTCCACTTCCTTTGTTTAAGGAGATAACAACAGCAGCCCCCATACCGATTCCTGTGCCAAGAGAAATAATGAGGGCAACTAAGGGCCATGCAATATTAATAGCGGCAAGTCCCGGATCACCCATAGCCCTGCCGACGAAAATACCATCCACAATCGAATAAATGCCTGTTAATAAAAAGGAAAGCATGGAAGGGAAAATATACCCTGCATATTTCTTTTTCATTGATAAATGATACCTTTCTGCCAGTGTTTTATGGTACTTATATGCAGATTACTGTACCCAGAATGAATTCCGCATGTAAATACCATATGCCATTATACCTGTAAAAGTAGAAATATGCAAATTTTACACTTATGAAGTTTCATGCGCTGAAGTTTCATGCTTTAAAAGTGCAGGCTGTATTAGGAACGCAGATGATCTTTTAAAAGGAATAAAGCGGTTATGTTTGGCAGGATCATAAGGGCATTGATTAAGTCTGTACATTCCCATACAAGATGCAAAGGCAGCACAGCGCCTATGTAGATCATTACAATATAAGTGATTTTATAGAGGCTGATCCCTTTGTTTTTTGCCACAAACAAATAGGCCTGCTCTCCTAAATAGGACCAGCCGATTAAAGTAGTAATGGCAAAGGCCACAAGGCACAGGGATAAAAATGCATTTCCAAATACTGGAAGGTAGGAAAATGCAGCATCGGTAAGCCCGGCTTCATTTACCGAGATCGCGGAAAAAGGATGGAGCAGGGCATTGGTAACGATCACAAGGCCGCTTAACAGGCACATAACAACCGTGTCCCAGAATACAGCAGTCATGGACACATAGGCCTGTTCTGAAGGGCTGGCGGTTTCTGAGGCAGCGGCAGTAATGGCGGCGGTTCCAATACCGGCTTCATTGGTAAAAAGCCCTCTGGCAATGCCATAACGGGCAGTCAGCATCAGGGAGGAGCCTGCTGCACCGCCGATAGCGGCTCTGGGCGCCAAAGCATGGGAAAGAATCAGTTGTATGGCAGGAAGAATGGCCTCTCTGTTTATGATAAGGAGTAAAATACAGCTTGCCGTATAAAGAACTGCTAAAGCAGGAACAATTTTCATACAGACATTGCCAATAGATTTGATGCCGCCTACGATTACAAGGCCGGCAAGAAAGGCAGCTAATATCCCGGCAATGTGGGGATTTAATCCGAAGCTTAAAGAGGTAGTCTGGGTAATGGAATTAGCCTGGGTGGTACATCCCACTCCAAAGGCGGCAAGCAGAGTTAATAAGCCATAAAACTTTCCTATGGAAGGACGGTGAAGGGCATTTTCCCATACATACATAGGGCCGCCCTGATAGGTGCCGTCACTTAAGCGGCTGCGGAAACGCACACTTAAAAAGCATTCTGCGTAGGAGGTTGCCATTCCTAAAATTCCGGTGATCCAGCACCAGAATACAGCACCCGGACCGCCAAGGGCAACAGCAGTGGAAACCCCAATGATATTTCCGGTTCCTAAGGTAGCTGCTAAAGTGGTGGATAAGGTTGCAAAAACAGAGAGATTTTTTGCATCTTTTTTGCCGGAAGGAGTTATGGAAAGGCGGATGGCTTTCAAAATATTTTTCTGTGGAAAATGGAGTTTTATGGTAAAATACAAATGGGTGCCCATTAACAAAAATAAAAGAGGACCACTCCATAAAAATTGATTAAGGGACTGAATAGATGAATAAATTGTTCGCATATTTGTCCTGACCAGGCAGGGTGCCTATAAGATTCTCCATATAAATATAGTATTTTTTTGTACAGGATATGCGTGTTTTTGCAACAGAAACGCTTTGGAAATGCAGGGAGCAGGCAAGTTGAAAAAAAGAAAGTTATGGTTACCGGCCGCATTTATTTTATTTGCGGTTATACTTAATATTACAGGCAGGGTGTGCCGGCCATTTACAGATTTTTATGTAACATATATTTTTCCTCTCTGGGCGGCCACTTATGGAAGAGTGACAGGAACATTTCCCTTTTCTGTGGGGGAGTGGATGCTTTATCTTGCAGTTGTGATGAGCTTTGTGCTGGCTTTTGGCGGGGCTGTGTATGGGACTTTCAGAAAAAAACTCCCGGATAAGTGGAAACGGATTTATAAAAAATATGCCTTTTTTTATTACTGGATTTTTGGGATCGTCTGTGTGATCATGACACTTAACTGCTTTCTTCTTTATCAGTCTTCTCCTATTAGCGAGCGTTATCAGATTGGCGCGGGCCAGGGGCGTGAATATGGAATTTCCGAAATTACATTGGTCAGGGACTATGTGGTGGAACAGGCCAATGCCCTTTCTGTGACTTTTGACAGAGATGAAAAGGGATATCTGGTTTATCCGGCGTCTTTTACGGATGAGGCAAAAGCGCAGATGCAGAGACTGGGAGAAAAATTTGATGTTTTGTCAGGATATTATCCTGATCCAAAAGGACTAGCAATATCCGGCTTTTACAGTCAGCAGTATATTATGGGATATTATTTTCCTTTTTCTATGGAAGCAAATTATAACCGACAGATGTATCTGACAAATATACCAGTAACCATGTGTCATGAATTGTCCCACTTGAAAGGATTTATTCGGGAGGATGAGGCAAATTTTATTGGCTATCTGGCATGTGTGGATTCCGGGGATCCTCTTTTTAGGTATAGTGCTTATTTAAGCGTAATTGGATATCTGGACAGAGATTTTTTTCGGGCGGTGGGGGAAGACAGTGAAGTTTACCTGTCCCATCCGGTGATCAATGATCTTGTTGTGGAGGACAGAAAATTTCTGACACAGGAAACATGGGAAAAGGTAGAAGATAATGCAGTATTGAAGACAGAAACTGTAAAGCAGGCGGCAGATGCTTTTTTGGATACCACACTTACCTTAAATGGGGTGGAGGATGGAAGAATCAGCTATAGCAGAGTAGTAGACTTGCTTCTGCAGTATTATGATGGAATATTATATTAGGCTTTCCTTCATCAGGCAGCGGAGCAGATGAATATGGGAAGGTATCTTGATAGCAGGGATAAGGACATATTAACCAGAAAGGTGGAAAGTGAAATGGAAAATATCATTGAGTATATTAAGAAAAGAGGCGGGCAAAGCTTTGAAGAGAAGCCTCTTAACGAGGTGGACAGCCTGATTTTATGTCAATTGTCTTATTTGAATTATGAGAGGTTTGTGCCCAGGGTGGATAAAAGAAGTCTGCCTGTCAGCATTCAGAGCATCTATCAGCATCCTGACAGGGACAGGATTATGGATGATTATTGGTATAGGGAAAATAACAAAGAGCTTTTTTCAGCGGCGGCAGAGTCAGAAAGATTCGGCTCTCTTAAGATGAATTATTATGTGAACATCATAAACGAAGAGGATGAAACGCAGTTTTCTGCATTGACTTATGTTTTAGGGGATAAAAGCGTGTATATAGCATACAGAGGTACTGATGCCAATATTGTGGGATGGAAGGAGGATTTGAATCTTGCTTTTTCAAAACCACTTCACAGCCAGTATCTGGCGGTGGAATATATGGAAAAGGTAGCAGGCTGTATTGCAGGCGATTTTTATGTAGGAGGGCATTCTAAAGGGGGAAATCTGGCAGTCTACGCGGCCATGAACTGCAGCGCGAGAACCAGAGAAAAAATTCTTAAGATCTATAACAATGACGGACCGGGCTTTCGGCCAGAGATCAGACAGCAGGGTGATTTTCAGGCAGTTGCAGACAGGATCGTCAAGTTTATTCCACGTTCATCTATTGTAGGAATGCTCCTTGAGGATGACTGCGATTATGAGATCGTGGAAAGCAGGGGGATCGGAATGCTCCAGCATAATGCTTATAGTTGGAAGATAGAGGAGGATGCGTTTGTACGTGCCAAAAATATGACCAGCAATAAGCTGATAAGGGATGCGGCTTTAAATGAATGGATTCTTTCCCTTTCAGAAGAGGAAACCCATGCTTTTGTGGATACTTTATATGAGGTGGTTTCTGCATCAGAGGCATCTAATGTATTTGAGTTTGGTGCGGACTGGAAAAAATGCCTGCAGAATGTGCTGACTGCCGCCCGGGAAGTGAATGGAACTACGAAAAAAACCATTCACAAAATGACACGTTCTTTATTTAATATATTATTTGAAAACTTTGTTGAGGAGAAAAAAAGCAAAATAACAGATATGTCTGTTGAGAAAGAAAAAGTATAAATTTCTGCAAAACTGTTGACAGAAGTGAAAAAAAAAGATAAAATATCATTTGTTCGCAGGAATGGCGGAATTGGCAGACGCGCACGGTTCAGGTCCGTGTGGTAGCAATACCATGAGAGTTCAAGTCTCTTTTCCTGCATGGAAAGAAGCCTTTGAAACGGGGCTTCTTTTTCTTTATGTTGCATTTCATGTTGCATTGTTGTATTTTTCTGAAAAATAATCATTAACTTTATCCGACATCTGCTTTCCATATCGCTAAGCGTATGCCGATATATTCCCTGCAAAATGTTTTCAGAAGCCCACCCACCGGACTTCATTGTATACACATCTGGTACAAGGGTATGCCGAACAGATGCTGAAAAATGTCTAAGATCATGAAATCGGAAATGGGGCAGGTTATTTCGCTTAAGGAGTATTTCAAAGTTTTTGGTTATGGTGTCAGGTAAATAATTGGTCACATATCCTTTTTCTTTAATGGTATTTACAACAAACTGAGGGAGTTCAATATATCTATCTCCAGAATAGGTTTTAGGAGATTTAATGTGAAAATTTCCATTGTGGTCCCGTACCTTGTTTTTGTGAATATGTACAAGATTTCCATTAAAATCATCCAGAGTAAGGGCGCAAATCTCCCCCTCTGCGCATCATGCCGAATGCTGCAAGCATAATGGGCACTTCCAGTTCGGTTCCTTTTGATGCTCCTAAAAGCTGTATAACCTCTTTTTCGGTGGGAATATAATTATCCGGCCTTTTCTTTTGTGGAAGTTGGGTTTTTATACTTTTTTCGTACCCATTTTCCTTAAGCACAGACACAATGTACCCATGCATGCTTCTTACTGTCTTCGGTTCTAATTCTCTTGACATTTCATTTACCACAATTTGTATATCCTTCTGAGTAATGTCAAAAATATCTTTATCACAGAATGCCGCAAAATGCTTTTCGAGGTAGTTTTTTATTGTGATGTAAGAAGTTATTGAATAAGGAGACAAGATTGCTTCCTTGGAGCTGTTATAGTGACTCATTGCATTTTTAAAACAGATACCTGACTGTTCTTTTTGTGCAGCATCCTTATTCATGATATATTGTGTTGCTAAAAATTCAGCTTCTTTCTTTGTGTCGGCAGTAAATGATTTGTATTTCCTCTTTCCATTTTCCATCCCAATATAAAT
>DKUR01000049.1:65918-70020 GCA_002490775.1 Lachnospiraceae bacterium UBA7199
TTCAGCTTCTTTCTTTGTGTCGGCAGTAAATGATTTGTATTTCCTCTTTCCATTTTCCATCCCAATATAAATGAGGCATCTGTATTTGCCGGATGGAAGTTTCTTTACTGTAGCCATAATATCATCCTCCTTTTGGGCATAAAAATGCCCGGAAACTTGATTTTGTTCCGGGAAAATGATACAATTTATGAGTCGTGGTGTTGTATCGGGTTTCCCGGTATAATTCGTACTTACCGCCTTGGTGTTGGCGCACTGGGGCGGTTTTTATTGCTTAATATATGATATAATGCTATAATTTTATCTACCGCTGATGTACTGGTAGAATAAGGAAAAGTAAATGAGCGATTTTGTTACAGTGGTATGTAGAGTTATATCCAGCATTACCGCAGTTCTTTCCTTACTGTATAATATACATAAAGACAAGAACAAAAATAATTAATTGACAGAGTGCCACATGGAAGCTGTGAGTTGACAGCGGACAGCCTAACCACCTGTTTCAGCATAATAATCTTACTAATCCAGTATACGCTATGGTGTAGCAGTGGAAATGTGGTTCTTTTGTTGACTTTAGGTGCCTATTACACTATAATTAAAGCATGAAATCGTTCAGAACAATTCCTTGTTCGATTTAGCAGGCTGGTTACCTGCAAAAAGAGTGAATATTTATATTCGGCTCTATGGCTCTATGGGAAAAGGTAAGGTGTGATTCCTTGCCTTTTTCATTTTCAGTCGCCTTGGTGTTCCAGCACTAGGGCGGTTTTTATTGTAATATTCAATTATCAATCCCAGTCTATAGCTTCATGGGAAACCGTTCCATTTTCCTTCCTGTCTTTTCTCCCTGCTTCAATTGCTTCTATTTCGTCTGGCTCGGGTTTGACTTCCGGAATAAATTTTATGATGACCTTGTAGAGAACATCAATATCATTTTCTGGAACTAACTCAATTAAATTTTTTAACATTTCTTTGCTCATGTTATGCCTCCTATAATCTTTTATATGCCTGACCTCTTGGAATAATATTGTCAATATAGATTGTATTATCTTCCATTGAAAAAAGTACCCTTAAGTCTCCTACACGGAGCCTGTAAGCATCTTTTACACCCTGTAACTTTTTAATATCTCCAAAAGGTATTTTTTCAATCGCTTCTTTCAGCCTTTGCTTTGTCAACTTGTCAGCGGAATTTATGTATTTAATAGATTTTTTACTGTATTCTATTTGCATTGTTCTATATTATATCCTTTTTTCCTAGATTTTTATAAAAACGACGAGCGGTTTTTATTTTATATTCGCCATCTGTAACCGCATGACTGGCATACTGCATAGGTAACGGTCTGATCCTTTTTCCTGACAAGTAGAGGTATAAGTATTAGCCATCCAATACACGATATAGCTAAAATGATATACAACAATACCATTAAGCAGCCAGTTTTCTTTTGTTCATTTACTGTTTGATATTGGATATTATCATTATGGCATTTAGGACACATTCTTGCATTCATTTATTTGTTCCTCCAATCATTTCATTTAATTTATCTCTATCCCATAATTTTACACCTAATGCTTGTGCCTCTTCTATAGCTTGTTGGGTAAAATATCGGTTAGTTATAACAACAGCAATATCTTTATGATAAAGGCTTTTTCCGGTATGTGCTTGTTGTATAGCAGCATTACCGACATTGTCAGAGTAGCATTTACATTGGATAGCATAAGTAATTTCATTTTTTAGTGCCAAAATATCTATTCCATGATCTCCACTTGCAGGTGTGATTTTTATTTCTGTGAAATTATTTTTAGATAAAATATATGCACAGTACTTTTCAAACTCAATGCCAGACATATTATCAATATTTGCTTGAGAATAATCAATGCCTAAATCTTCATAATTCGTATTAGAGAAAGAGTTTGGTATACAATTACATATTGTATCAAAGTCCTTTTTTGATACAAGAATATCATATATGTTTTGATAATTGTCATATGATATAATATTTAGATTTTCCATAATGTTAAGATAATCAATCACCTCATCTGCTGGTAAGCTATCGTATACATTTTCTACGCCTTTATCAAATATAATTTCGCCCATTACCATAAAAATTTCTTTATCGAATGCAGAGTGAGCACATGCAAATATACTTGGCTCATAAATATCAATAAATCTTTCAAATTCACTAATATTCATAGTTATGTTTCTGTTCGAATCTAATATTCCAGCTTCTTGAATTTCACATAAAACTTGGGTTAACTCATCTTCAGAAAGATGATATTCCCTCATAAGGGGAATAGTCCTTATAGATTTTTGCGCTACTATTTCTCTTGCAATATCAATAAAATATAAGTGAACCCCTTTTATTATTAATCGATTTGATTTATATGGTATACTTTCTTTTATCAAGTATTCATCTATAGTTTCTTCAAGGTCGGTTTGCTTAATGAAAATGGATTTTTGCACTTCTGTTTCTTTTTTTTCCAAGGCATTACTACCTGGAATATTGCAGTCTGTAATTTTTTCATCAGAAACAGTGGCTTGCATGGAATATGATTCGATAGATTCTGTGTTATTACTTGCATATTGATTTGGAACAAGCTCTTTTTCTGGTTTAGAAATTTCCTCTAATTTTTCTTTTTCCCAATTATCAATATTAAGCATATCCATAAATTTTTTCATGAAAGTCATATAGTGTACCTCTTATAATCCATGTGATACTAATTCTATTAAATTGGCAGAACAATTTTTATCATAATCGCCATTTTTAATGTGATTTATTTCATGCTCGTAGGCTAAAAGTTGTTGTTCTTTCCCTATTTTTGCATTAATAATAATTGTAAAGCTCATATCATTGTTAGATACCACGAAAGATCGGATTGTAGTTGGCATATCCACATAATATGTAAAAATTCCATCATCCATATGTATTCTCCTTTGATTATCAGTTCTTATTACTCATACGGTCAATCATTTCTTTAACGAATAGAATATCATCTTTTTTTACTTTTCTGGTTGCATCAAAAAGAACTTTATGTTCTGGATTAGCATATAGAAATTCTGCTAATTCTTTAGCTTCATCATACAAATAGTACGAACTGTTTTTGTTTCCTTTATCTTCAAGTAAATCTGATTTTTCAATTCGTAACCAATTACAAATAGCCTGAATTTTATCCATACGAGGCATTTTTTTACCATTACACCAATCGGAAACGGTTGCTGAAGAAACATTCATGTATTCACACAATTCACTTTGAGTTTTTTTTGCTAACTCTAAATAATATCGTAGATTTTTTGAAAAAATTACTTTATATTCCTCTTCTGACATATTTCTACCTCCGTGTAAATTAAATTATAAACTAAAAGCTAACATAAATCAATATATAATCAAAAAAACTAACTTTCAGTATTTGCAACTAGCTAAAAGCGAGTATAACGAACAATAGAAAGGGTGGTGAAATGGGACATCTGGTTATAGCCTTTTTCAGAGCGTCCACTCGGGTCATAGCAGCTTTCGGTGTCCTGCGGGTTCCTTGTAAAGGTAAAGCCTGACCCGTCACATGCGAGGAGCTGATACCTGCCTTTTAGCAGGGTTTTCGGTTTGAAGTGGCTGTTGAAGCTGTAGAAAAGTCTTTGGAAGACATCACCGGAGAGCTTGGCACGCTGCTGGTAAAAAGCAGAAAGCGATGGTGTTTGTGCATCAAAGTTAAAATATTTGAGAAGTTCATGGTTGACGGAGCCGCTTTCCATGGAGATCTGGAAATGGAGGAGGGAATCAAAAGGGATTTTCCTGTCACGGGTAAAATCAATCCCGGGGCGTTTGCAGAAATCCTCACGGTGCTGGTTCATCTTTTCAATTTCAGACAGCAAAATCTGTTTGATTTTTTCGGGGTTAGACATAGCGTGCCTCCTTTGGTCAAAAGCGATATTATCCTCTGACCCAAGGGCGGCCGCACACTTTCAGCTCTGCGTCAACCCTTTAGAATGATTTTTTTGAAAAATTTGAGTTAAACCTCCTATTCGGAGTCGAAATCGATAGCTTAACTAACTGACATTGCAGATGTATTGTAACTATGAAAAAAGTTTCCATGTTTGCATCAGTAGCAGGACAGACAG
>DKUR01000097.1 GCA_002490775.1 Lachnospiraceae bacterium UBA7199
ATTTCATCAAATTTCAAGTTCTTCTTTTTCCATAATGTACCTTTTTAATTTCAATTTATTTTTTTATTTGTATAAGACTTTATTATTTTTGCAATATAATAAAGATTGACAATTGGAAATGCTATAATTCCTATAATTAAAGAAATAAACAATTTTAATATCCAAAAAATCCAAACTCCTTCTGTATTTCCAAATAAGTTAAAACGTATCACTTTGTTAAAAAATGTCATTCCAAAAACAGTTAAAGCAACACCAGCTCCCATTAAGCTGGCACCATATGTATCGCCTTCGAAAAAAGCATTCATAAAAAAGTATACTATTCCATATAATAGTAATGCCTTGATCCACGTAACTATAAATTCTTTCAAATAATTTCTCGTTTCCACTACTTCATACTTTTCTTGCTCATTTTTGTTTCTTCTCATTTTATTTCTCCACCCTTCAATTGTTTTATAATATTAAATAGAAAACTTACTCCTGAGGGCAAAATCTGATATACAGATTTTCTAAAAAGAATATAATACAGAATGTCACTCTCCATACATTATCTGGTGCTGGTAAAAGTCCCGAATCTGAATAAAATATTGCATATGCAAAAAATGTAACAATCAAAGAAAAAATAACTGTCTTTATAATCAATCCAATTTTCAAATATGTAACAAGAAAAAGTAATCCTACTATAGTTGCTCCAATCAAAATGCATGCCACTGGATGCCATGAAAAATGTTTATATACTAATGTTCCGGCAATTAAACCAACTATTCCATTTTCTATAATTTGATACCTGCCAAATATCCATACAATAAAAACAGCAATTCCAAACACAAGTATGCTCTTAACAACAATGTCCAATGATATTCCAGTAATAGCAGCTACTATAATAAAAGGAATACTGAGAACAGTAATCCCAATTATTATTGGTAATCCCAAAATTATTGACAAAAAAGCGCTTCCAGAAACATCACCCATATATTTTTCCTCACAATCTTTTCATTTGAATAAAACACTATTCGATAAATTATATCATTTTATTCTATTTTTTGAAATAAACATTTTATTCCTTATACTAGGAATTTAAATTCTCATCATGAAAAGTGCTTCTACATATTGCAGTTGAAGCCAGTATTTAATTTCTATAAAATGCTTATTGTCAAATTGACATTTTCTCTATATAATAAATATAGAAAGGTGCTACCTGTAAAGCAAACGGTTCACCATTTTATAAGTTTCTAATCAAATTAGCAACCTATTCCTTGGTCGGGCGGTTGCTTTTTTGATGTCTGCCAGATATGGCATATTGTGTTCAAAACCAACCTGCCTATGCAGGTTAGAACACGCGCTGCCCTGCTTATGGCAGGCAGACGCCGCCCATTTGCTGCGCAAATTTGGCGCAAACGGTAAATCCGTTTGTAAGAACAGCAAGCAACGTAAATGGCTAGCCATTTACTCAATTATGAAAAAATTGCTTTCGCTTCTTTTTTCATAATCGGCTTGTTGGGGCACATCCCCAATCCCCTGAAAGCTTTTGCAACAGCTCCAATTCCAAAAAAATCTATAAGATAATTTTTGAAATTTTGCATATTGCAAAAAAATAAAACTGTACTTGCATCTATAGAAAATCTATAAATTGTAAGTACAATTTTATTTCATTTATCCCTATTATAGGTGTCATTTTTTTCTCGATGTTCGGAAGTACCTTTAAAGTCATCACCTAAAACAGAACGATTATTTTCAGCAATTATTGTTAGCTGCTTGATATCATTTTTAACAGATTTTCTTTCTGCTTTTAACTGCTCTAGCTTTTGCATTAGATTATCTATTTTCTTCATTTTTTTTGAAATAGCTTCCGGTGTTATTTTAGAAATATCAATATCATTTTTCTTAAAATAATATACAGCACTTTCATACATTTTATTTGCTTCACCAAGAAAATATTTTTCATCTTTATCAGAAGTCGACACATAACGTTCATGGGCAGATTTATTATCCAAATATTTTTGATATTGCTTTATATCTGAATCAAGAGAATTTAAATCACTATAAATATCTCTAATAGAATCTGTAAGCTGTGAATACTTTTGCTCTAATACATTTTTAGCATTTTCAAAATCATCTGCATATACAAGATTGTATTTTTTAATAAAATTTATCATACCAGCATATGTTGAAATATTTATCATATTTAATTTTTTGCGATATGCCTGATGCTCTTGTGCTTTCTTATTTTTATTTACATCAATTAGTTTTTTTACTTTACCATCATAAGAGATAGGATTATCAAAGAAAGCGTTGTTTGATGCTTTTTCTATACTGGCTGTTTTTTTCTTGTGTACATATTTTTCTTTGTTTTCAATCCTGTCCTTTATAGAATCTATGGAGTAAAAATCTCCAAGGCTTCTATTCCGTACCGCCTTCTTTTGGCCTTCATGTTCGAGTGTAAATGAAAGATATTTTCCCTGCTTAATTTGATACCCTTCCTCCATCTGCATCCGTTCAATAAATTCGTCATAATTATTAGATAATAAAATATTTTTATCAATAGCATTTCTTACTTTATCCTTCCACGACTCACCTGCTATATGTTTATCATATTCATATTTTTTTCGTCCTTTTTCACCGGACTTTTTATCTATGACCGACAATTTATTTTCCCGGCATATTTGGTCAGTTATTTTTTCAAGGCGGTCAAGATCCTTGTCCTTAATCTGAAGCTTTTTAAAATTAGTATAATCAACAGAGTTGAAAATACAGTGCACATGTATGTGCTCCTGATCCGTGTGGACAGTAAGAATATATTGATGTTTTCCCCCTGTGTACTTATCAATAATCTGTTTTCCCACCTTTACTGCATCTTCTGGTGTAATAACATCATCAGGCGAAAATGATATTATTGCGTGATACCCTATTCTGGAATTTTTAACTTTCCGGGCTTTTTTTGCTGTATCACTAAATTCATAATCAGCAAATTTTTCTGTACATTGAAATGCATCTATTAACGTTCCATCTGCTGTTTTTTCATGATTGCAGATGTATTTGACCGCCTTATCAAGCGTCTGATACAGCGGCCATATTTTTGACACAGCCATACAATTTACCCTCCCATAATATCTCAAGACATCCAATGCCGGCGTACAATTTTAGTCAGTTCATTCATTAAAAAAAGACATTCTTCCACGTCTTTTTTTAACAAATAAATATCAGGATTTTTTTCATCCAGCATATTTATTTTATGTGCTATCTGGTTAAGATTAACTCCTATTTTATTTATTTCGTATGCATAGCTGTGCATTTGTGTTGTATCAATATTAATAACATATCCATCTGACAACAGGCTTACTGCAAACTCCCGAAATGATTCAATCCCTGACTCTTTATAGTTATGCTGGATTAAATCTTTTTCAAAATTTGAAACTCTAAATGAGATCTGTTCATCTCTTAATCTCTCAGCCATAAATGGAATCCTCCCATTATAAAAAATCCGGAAGCAGAAAAATTTCCACTTCCGGGTAAGATTTACTTTTTATTTTTTCGTGCTGGAAATTCAAATCCAATGGAATGATCTTTCTTTAACACAAGATATGCGCTAAAACTGTTTCCCTGCGAACTTTTAAAACCTTTGATTAGCTCTGATTTTCCAGATGCAAGTAAAGTTTTTACAGATATTTCAGAAATATTTTTTCCACAAATTTTTTTCCAGATAGAAAAACTGCATTTTGTTTCATCTGCATACCCTGAACAATACCATGATTTACTGCTTTCCCTCATTTCTTTTCCGCATACCGGACATACCCCGATACTTTCTTTGGCACCCATTTTTTTCTCTGGGGTATTCTCCTTAAATTTATCTATATTCTCTTTAATCTGCATTATGATTTTATCAATAAATTGTTCCTTTGACAGTTCACCGGAATTTACTTTTGCAAGCGCATCTTCAAATTCTATTGTAAGGTTTTTTGACTTAAGGACATCAGGAACAAGGGAGATAAATTCCCTGCCCAGCGCTGTAGTCTTATACTTTTTCTTTGCATCCAGTTCGATAAAATTACGTTTTTCCAGCGTTTTAACGATATTGGCACTGGTGGCAGAGGTGCCGATTTTATATTTATTCATCAGTTTAACAATATTACCGGGATTATACCTTGCTTTAGGCTTTGTTTTTCCTTCTTTAAGTTCAAGATTTGTTACTTCAAGAACTTCTCCTTCTGTCAGATCTGGAAGTGGCTGCTGGTCATTTTTCTCTTTTTCTTTTGTTTTTAAAATATTTATAACATCTTTATATCCGTCCTCCTTCACCACATTTCCATGTGCCTGAAAGGTTCGGTCTGATACCTCTATTATGATATCTGTGCTTTCATATATGTAAGGTGGATAAAAAATAGCAATCAGGCTGCATACAATTTCATCAAAAAAATTCTTTTCCATTTCTGACAGCTTATCATATACATCAGCTATGCTGCTGTTAATAGTTGGAATTAATGCGTGGTGGTCAGAAACCTTATTATTATTAAAATATGATTTATCCATATCAAAAGATGAGAAATCAATTCTTTCTATATAGCTTTTAAACTTCCCAAAGCTGCATGATTTAACATGCTGCTCTATTTCGCCATACAGATCTGTAGATAAATACCTGCTGTCTGTTCTTGGATAAGACAAAATCTTATATGTTTCATATAGTTTCTGGGCAATCTCCAGCGTTTCATCCGGCTTTAAACCATATTTTTTACCCATAGTGTTTTGGATTTCTGCGAGATTAAATAATGCAGGTGCTTTCTGGCTTATCTGTTCCTTTTTGCATACTTTTACCTGTCCGGATCTGCCGCAGCCTTGAAAGGCTGCATCTGCAGCAGACTTTTCCATATATTTTAAGTTTTCTCCATTATCATCAATTTCACATGCAGTAAAACTGTCAAAAACAGCATTCAGCGTCCAGTAAGGCTGCGGCTTAAACTTTTCTATCTCCAGATCTCTTTTGTAAATCAGATTAAGAAGCGGAGTCTGGCAGCGTCCATACGATAATACCGTCCCGGATGAACCATAAAGGCAAGTTAATGCTCTGGTATAATTATATCCATATATCTGATCAGCTACTGCTCTTGTTTCTGCTTCCCTAAACAGATTCTCAAACTCTTCTTCCTTTTCGTCATGGAGATGTCCCATTGCAGTTTTAATGGCCTCATCCGTAAGGGAAGAAGCCCATAGTATTTTTACAGGATGCTTATTGCCGCACATTCTGTACAGCCAGGATTGGATAAGGAGTCCTTCCCGGCCTGCATCACCGGCATTAATTAAATAACTGATATCTTCACGCTGGATCAGGCTTTTGACAATTTTATATTGTCCTTTTGTGCCCGGAAGAACTTTAAGACCATTATCATAGGGAAGCGGGAGATCTTCCACATTCCATGTCTTAAATCTTTCATCTATTTCGTCCGGATCTTTTAATCCTACCAGATGTCCAATTGCCCAGGTTACGATATATTTTTCGTTTTCCATATAGCCGTTGCAGGATTCTGTAACGCCTAAAATTCTTGCAATGTCTTTACCGGCTGCTGGTTTTTCTGCTATTACCAATATCTTACTCATAATAAGTATCTCCTTTTCTGCTATCTTTCAATTTTTATCTGTTCTTTTTCTTTATGCTGCAATGCTTGATCATTGTCAGCTTGTCCAGCTTCCAATTTGTTCTTATTTTGCTCTAATTTGAGCAATACGGAACTTTTATTATCTTTCTCATTTTGGATGCTATCTGATGCCTTACCGGGCCTTTGAAGAGCATTTAAATCTTTTTCCTTCGCTTTTATCATTTGGCTTAGCTGATTTCTTCGCTCCCCATACAATTCCGGAATATATCCTGAAGGAGAAATGACCGGTTTAAGTTCCTCATAAGTCATTCCATGCTGCATCCCCGTCCGGCATAGATCCATCTGCCACTGTTCATGTGCTGGCGTTGCAAAAAGAAGAATCTGTTCTGCAGATAATCCGTCCCTGACTGCAAATCGGATCTCATTCATACGGTCAGATGTCAGCTCTGGCTTTTCGATAAGTGCCATTTGTTCCTTGGAAAAATTCTGGCTGATTGCAAGCTCTAAAACGTTATACTGTAGGGCATTATATTTTTGTCCGTTATATTCAATTTCCTTTGGTATGTTTCTTTCCGGCCTGTTTATTTCAAGTTCAGGAAGAACAAATTTTTCAATGATTTCTCTTGTCTCCTTTGCAGAAAGTGAAGGAAAATGCACATCAAATTTGTCACCATAAATATTAAAAGGCTCCATGCCTTCCACAGTGATAAGGACTCTGTTATCATAATATTCCTGCCCTGATTCTATTTCATAGGAAAGCTGGCTCTCACTGGAAGCTTCATTTCCCCTGATTTCTGCCTGTGTGCCAACGATTGGAAGATATTTAGAAAACTTATTTAGATCTAACTGCTTTGTGACATAAAACTGCTTTTGTACAGGATTATATCGCGCACCATCTTTTTTTAACTGTTCTATTACCTTTAAAAATTTGTTTCGCCCCATATGAGGAATATTTAAATAAATAGGGGTAATGTCTACACCGGTGAACACATCATATTTTGCAAGATTTTGGTACTTATTTGTATCAGGATTCAGCTTGCTGATATAACAGGTGCGAAATTTCATTGCTTCGATTCGGTTCATGTTCCATCCCTGTAGCATAGTTATAATATCTTCTGGGCTGTTTCCATATATGACTTTAGGGTTTTGTTTCTTATTGCCAGAATTTTTCATATATACATTAGCTCTATAAGATTGTTCAGGTTCTTTTTTTATTACTTTTTCCTTTTCCATATATTGCTTTTCCTGAACCAGATTATTTACAAGCTCACATTTCTGGACATCCAAAACTTCCAAAGTCTTTTCCGTTACAGAACCATATAATTTTAAATCAATGTTTACAAAATCCTGCATAAACCGAAGCTTCATTTCATGCAGATTCATTTCTTCAAGATCTGTCTTAAACGTCTGCATCATCAATTCAAGTTTTTGATTTTCCAGTGTCATTATCTCTACGGCATTTGAAAACTTTTCATATGCTGTTTTTACCGCCTGATTATCTGCCTGAATAATGCCATCCTGAAAATTTAAAATTTCACTAAGAATATTATTAAATTTATCATCAAGGGCTATATGCTCCTGTTTCCTATATCCTTCTAAAGATTCGTAATAACTTCCAGCTATCTGTACCATTATTCCATTATCTTTATTGGAAAGTCTTCCCGAATTTAATCTTTCCATATAATTATTTGCCTGCTGCTGAAAAGTTACTATATCATCTATGTATCCCATTTATAAAACTCCTTTCTTTATGCGACGTCGCATAGATTATTAATCAAATATAATAGTTGCCTCTTCTATTGTGTTTGCTGTTTTTCCACATCCAGTTGTATAAGTATTTATAGGATAACCACATATGTAGGTAGGGGCACAGTGTACTTCCGTGTAACTACGCTCAGATGGCGGTGTCCAGCCAGTAGTGTATGAAGCGGGTTGATATCCGCACACAGAACATGGCCCGCACCACCAGTATGTTTGATCGTGGCCGCCGGTGCCGTCTGACATACTTCCATTCTCTTCACCATGCCAGTATAGGTATCCTGTTTCAGTCATACCACATGTTCCTGTTTTATTATGAGTGTGTCCTGCAGCTACATAACATCCCCCAATAGGAGTTGTAGAATATATTGTAGCGTTTGTATTTATATTTCCATTACCATCTATATGTTCATGATATTTATAACTGATACTAATTCCATTCATCACTTTATCAAATCCATCAGCATATCCCTTGTTATAAAATGCATTATTATCTGCTCCATTACCCACAATCAGTTTTCCTTCAACCCATGCTGCGGATCCCAAACTTATATTATCAGAAATAGCTGCTGATATATTTCCACTTGTTTCTGTGCTCTCTCCTGGCAGGGTTCCGGTATATGTCTTTTCAGTTGGAATGCTCTGTGAATTGATTATGCCATCTGTGATGACACTGAAAGGAAGAATACTGGCGTTTTCAATTGCTAAATTGCTCTGATTCTGGTCATGTGTGGTTGTCCCGTCCATATTAAAATACATACTGATCTGTGACAGGGCATCCACAGTTTTGCCTTTGTAAGTATCTTCCAGCAGGTCGATTTCGTCAGCCAGATACGTAAGATCTGAAAAATCAATTACCGCAGTACCATTTTCAAAGTCAATAATTCCCTTAGATTTTATATTGGCAGATCTTTTTTCTGTTCTCGCACTAGCAGTTAGATTGATTCCAATTAATCCAGTTAAAAATATAACTGCTAAAAAAATATATATCTTCTTATTTACATTTATTTTCTTCATCTTCTCTTCCTCCACATAATTATTTTATTTCATTAAACAGGGCATCTAGTTCTCTTTGTAAGTAATAAACATCATCTGCATAAAAAGCAAAATCTGCACCGTCCTTAAGGATTAAAACTCCTTTGCTGCTCAGACTTTGGCCACTTGCAGATACCTGCTCGTTAAGAAACAATCCTGCAAACAAAACTAATATTACTGGCAAAATTATAAATTTAAATTTCTTTTTCATTTTTATACCCATCTGCGCGTTGCGACGCGCATACAAATCAATAGGTTGAATACGCATTTTTATTCAACCTTCCCTCCTACTGACATCCAAAAAGTTTTAATGTATTTGTATCTTCGTCATATTCATAAAATAATACATTCTGCTGCAGCTCCTGTATGGCTGCATCTGTTTTTTCCTTATTTGTACTTATTTGTGCATCAGTTTCAGCCTTATTTGCTGCGATTGCAGATAAAGTATCCTGCCGGTTTTCCTGAATAGTTTCCTCTGTGATATTTTTATTGGTTATGATCTGCTGCTGGACTGATGTAATGCTGTTGGTGATAAGAGACATATCACTTTTCATCTGGTTCTGCAGTTCTGTTTCTGCTGCTTTTAATCTGGCAGCTAATTCAAGCAGTTCACGGTTAGAGGAATTACCTGCTATATCTAAAATGGTATTTAACCTCTCCTCCGTTATTTCAAGCCGGTTTGCAAGGTATTCTATTGCATCATCCTGCAGCCTGGCATCCGCTAAGAGTTTCTTTAAATTTTCAGTGTCAGTGTCAAGCAGTTCAGATAACTCCTGTATGGCTGCATCATATTTATCTGCATCTGAGGAATGGATCTCTATTATCCAATTTTTTACAGTCTCTTCATCTAGTCCGGCAGCTTGGGCAATTTCCCTTACCTGCTGTTCTGATATGCTGCTTTCATTTTGTTCTAATTTTTCCATTGCAATTCTGATCTCAAGTAACTGCACCCCAAGGTTGTCTATTATTTCATCTGTTTTATGCGACGCCGCGTAAAATTCTTCCATATTTTCAGCTACAATTTTTTTCACAATATCAGTAGATATTTTGGAAACCTCCTCCTGTGGAATGCTGAAATTTGCATACTGCAGTTCTTCATTGACCATTGCCAGAAGTGCCATAAGCTGTTCTTTGCTCAATTCTTCAGAACAATCCATCTCAGCCAGCTTTTCATCAATCTCTGATGATAAATTTTGAGTCAAAACCTGAATGTCCAGATCAGAAAGCCGGTCATTATATTTTTTGAAATATTCAGAAACCCATTCCTCCGTTACATATTCCTGTCTGCTGTTATATATGATAAAAATACCGGCAATGATGATCAGCACCATACATACAATAAAAATAGGATGAATGTATTTTTTAATTGCTTCTTTCAGTTTATTCATAATTCACTGCCTCCCATTAATTAATATGTACTGTAGTAACCCCTGTGTCCTGATTAGTAGTTGATGTGATTATATATGTGCGGTATTCCTGCCAGTTGCTATACATTTTATAATCCTTGGGCTGCTGTTTATCATTGGAAATGCATGTACCTATATATTTGGACGTTTCGGTTGGTACAAGTGAAAAATTACTTCCATAAGCATCATCAGCATATGCAATATATGTGGTTTTTCCGTCATTTCCGGCCGCCCCCGTTGCGCCAGTGGCACCTTTTTCCCCTGTTTTTCCTGCAACGCCAGGCTTTCCTGAAACAGATGATATTTCTTTTTCCAGTTCCTTACGCATTTTATTAATCTCATCTTCCAGTTCTTTGATATTTGTATTCGACTGATTCATGGAAGCTTCTATCCATTCCCTAAATTGTTCAGCAGATATGCCCAGCTTTTCAGCTAATGCTCTTATTTCTTCATCACTCAAATTATCAATACCGGCTAATAATTCATCACCGGTGATGTCCCTGTCTGTGTTATCTGTAATATTGGCCTGGATAGATATTTTTGATTTTCTCTCCCTTAAGGCATCTATCTGTCCCTGCAGGCTCTGGATTAGATATTCATATTCTTCTTTCTGCTCCTCCGAGATAATTACGCCGCTTTGCGTAAGCTGCTGCAGTACAGCATTCCATATTATTTCAGTCACTCCTGATGACAGGGCATCCAGCGTATCATCTGTCAGTTGTTCGGGATTATCTGCAAAAGCGAATATGGTGCTTCTGATTCTTTTTCTGACTGCATCAGTAATCTCATCATTAATAACATCTGTACCTGATTCTATGACAATGTTATAGTTTTGCACCGCTGCATCTGCTATGACATTGCTGGTGTGTTCCGGAAGTGACATATATTGTGACAGATATTCCTTTACTTCTTCTGCCAGTGCCTGTTCTGTTTCATTGTAATCATAGGTTTCAGTCTCCTGAGCTCCCTTGTTGGCTGAAACTCCTAGTGCAAGGGCAGCGCAGAGAACTATAACTAAAATAACACTTCCTATGATTACAGTCTTTTTCGATTTAATATCAATTTTTTTAATCATTATTCATCCTCCTCGTCATCAAAATCCTCGTCATCATCATCTTCTTCAATGTTTTCAAAATTCTTATCATCCACATCATCTTTGTGAGACATTGTACCTGTAGAAACAGCCGGAACCAGATTTTCTTTTTGCATATGAGTTATATAATTTTCTTCAGAAGCTTTGTTTTCATCTAAATCATTTTCGCCACCATCTTCGATAAGTTGCTTCATTACCTGCTCCTGATAGTCTTCATCCAGTCCAAAATCTGCTTCCTCATCTGATTCGTCTTCTGCCACAAAATCCTCCTTGTCTAAAGCATCTAGCAAATCCATTTGTTCGTCCTTTTTACCTTTATAAATATTTTTGTAATAATAATATCCTCCGCCGGCTGCTGCAAAGATTAAAAGAAAAATCAAATTTCTCATCATAGTGTTTTCTTTTTTTGAAGTATTTGATATTTCAGTGTCTTTGGAATTAATTTCTGCATTTTGATCGTCACTGCTTAAAGCACTTAGCAATGAAGAGGATTCTTCCGTTGCTGTTTCGCCGCTGTCATCCACTGCAAGCGTTTTTAGATCAGATAAATTAACCTGATCCAATAAATATACATTGTTACTGCTCTGCCCCTGATCAATTACCATATAAAAAACTTCTCCTTCATCTGTTGTAATTGTATAAAAGATACGTTCTGCATTTTGATCTGCAGCATCCGTTGTAACTTTTTCATAAATAGTTCCCTGGCCTGATTCAGCAGGATCTGATATTCCTAAATTCCCATACTTTGACTGCTCAGGAGTGTCATTTAAAGTAACATCAATATTGACTGTACGGTTGTCTGTCTCTCCTTCTTGGGCATTTGCTTCTACAGGATTAAATTCCTGTGAAGAAATATTCCCTGCTGCATCTTTTACATATATAGTGTGGTGGGTTCCTGCTGGTACAGAAAATTCATTGGATGATGTAAATGCAGATGGATCATCTGTATCTATTGCATAAAGTAGATTTCCGTTTTCATCAGTAGCATCTACTGATATGGTGATATATTCCTGCCCATCAGAAGCATATACCTTCAATTCTGTGCTACTGCATAAAAGCAGAAATAATGCCATCAGTGCTTTCCTGATGGCGTGTCCTCTTTTTTTATTCATGTTTTAATCTCACTCCTTTTTATTTAATGCTGATATTACGTATGACAGGTGCTTCTTTATCTATATTTGATACCTCAATTTCTTCTGCTTCAGATATATTTTCGGCTGCATCCTTCACACGGATTCTCCATATTCCATTTGTATCAACTGTATATTCGCTGTAAGTAATCCATCCAGAAGAATTTCCTGCCTGGTTTTCATAGCAATACAAAATATCACTTGCATCATATGCTGATACCTGGATTGTATTGCTCCTGCACCAGTTAGTTTCATTTGCTAATGAAATGGATTTGATCACCGGTGCCTTCATATCCACAGTGATAATCTCTTTTTCCATATGGGCTATATTTCCGCTATTGTCCCTGACATATGCAGTATAAATTCCATTCCTGGCAATATTAGCGTCAAAAGAAGATTTCTTTGTCCAGTCTCCTTCCTCCGGCTCCTCATCTGAATACAAAAATGCATATTCCAGATTTGGATATGGGGTAACATTATCTTCTGCTTTTATTTTAACGGACAGTGTTACCGGGCCATCTGTATTACTTACTTCATACGGGCTGACAGTTACTTCCATGATTTCTGGAGCAAGATTGTCTTCCCCGGTGATTACTGTTTTTGTTTCAGATATTTCGGATATATCCGGATGGTACCTTATAAGCTGCTCCTGCTCTTTCATGCCGGTATACAGATAGTCGCATTCTGTCATTATTAGCATAGTAGTTTCAACACGGTTTCCTGAAATGGAAACGGATTGATCCTTTTTTTCCTCAGATAAAACAAAATAAAGGTGATTTAAGCCGGTTATAATTTCATCCGTTCCATCAGTATAAGTTACCTTCACCGGCAGTTCCCTTGTACTTAGGTAATAATTAGCATCAGCAGTAAATTTATCTTCTAGGGATATTTTTTTTATTCTGCCAGGCAGAATAAAAAGAGATGCTTCCTGTGTCTCATCTTCTCTATCAAGATCCTTAAAATGAATAGTGCATCTCACTATTGTTCCATCCATATTTTCATCTGCTTTAATTTCAAGTTTTGATACCTCCCTTCCAAGTTCATCCTTATAATTCTGGATTTCCTCTGTTTTTTTCCATGCATTAGAATACATATCATAATATGACCAGGCATACGATTCTGCCTCGTTGTCATAACATCTGAATACCGCAGTATCATCCCTTTCGGCATAGAGATCTGTAAGACATAATGGTATTTGGAGTTCCTTTTCTGCCTCCGGAGATTCTGTTTCTTCGCTGTCTGCCTTTATCCCATTGCCCGAAACAGTATGATCTGTTGCTTCCATTACTTCATTATTTTCAGCAGCCAGGCTGCTGCTTTTTTCAAGAAGTGCAGCCAGATCATCATTTTCGGTTTGGTACTCCAAGGACTTTTCACTTTCAGCTTTTTTTTGCGACGTCGCATAAAAATATATGGTGCCTGCAGATAAAATCAAAAACAGCAAAAATATCAGTGATGAAACTTTCTTTAAAATAATAACAGGCTTCACTCTCTTCTTACTCATATAGCGGCTTCACACCTTCCTTTTGTATTCGGCTCTCTTCTGCCATCCGGTTAATCACATCCAGAAGATTTGCTTTATCCGCCAGAAGCAAACGGAATTTTTCATATTCTTCTGGAGTGAGATTTAGTTTATTGATATCCTTCCGGAATTCTTCCCCCTTAAGCACATCAATTTCTGCCTCAATATCCTTAAGCTTATCAATATCTTTTTTTAATGATTGCTGTTTCGCTTTTATGCTTTCGCGTTTCTTTTCTGCCATTGCTTCCAAACTTTCTATCTTTTTCATTTTTTCAACCTTTCTTCCGTTCCGAATCCTAAATTAAAATGTTTCTGATGCTTCTATTGTTGAAAATGGAATGATGAATACCGGATTGATTTCTTTTCCCTCTGCATCATGAACCTGTAAGTGTAAATGGGGGCCTGTACTGTTGCCAGTATTTCCGCTGGTGCCTACATACTGCCCCTGCTCTACCTGATCTCCGGCGTTTACTGCGCGGCTGTCCATATGCATAAAAGTAATCTGCCATCCGGAATCCGTCTGAATAGTTATCATATTTCCTGCCGAATCACTGTATCTTGATGTAATTACAGTTCCCTTCACTGCCGAGTACAGCGCAGTACCGACAGGTACTGCAATATCCACACCGTCATGAAACTTTTTTTTCCCTGTAATTGGGTGGACTCTGTGTCCAAAGTTACTGCTGATTTTATTTCTCCAGTCAACATTCATTACAGGACCGTATACTTGCTGGCCATTTCCTGAAAGAAAAAAGCCATTCATTTGATTCTGCTTGGCAGCATCATCAATCCTGCCCTGGAGCAGTTCGTAAAAATTTGTCTTTTCCAATTTTACATAGCAGACTTTGACCAGCTTATTGATCAGGGGATATTCGCCCGTAACTGGATCAGGCGCCTGCGTTGTGTCTGGCAGCAGCCGGTATTCTTCCTTAATTTCCCACTTCAGCGTATAATACAGTTCAAAAACCTCATCCAGATCTGCCTTAACCATTTCCAGATTAAATTGGTTATATTTGGCAGACAGATAAGCTACAAGGGTATTGGCATCATAACTTATTTCATCCATTTCATAAATAAATTCGTAAATATCTGGTTCCTCTTCCCTGATGATTGGTTCCAGATTTTCAGGTTTTATGTATTCCATCAGTTCTGCCTCTTTATCCCGGAAATACTGTGTTACATCTGTCATTTCCTGGTAATCGTTTTGGCTTACGCCATTTGCAACAGTTTCCCCTCCGGTATTGACCAGTATGGTGACAAAAAGAAAAAACAGGATAATAATAAAAAAGAAAAAAACAGCTAGGAAAACTGATGATCTGACCAGCGTTTTGGTTCTTTTTCTGGCCATGCGTTTTTCCTTTTTTACTGTTTTTTTCATTTTATGCTGGTTTCTGGTACGTGTAAAAAAATTACCCTGCTCTCTTTTATAATTCTGGATCATTTCTTTTTTAATTTTGCGCTTCTGCTTTTCCCGGAGAAGTCCCTGCCTTGCTGCTTCTTCTGCCTTTCTCCTTTGCAGGTCAATGCCGGATTTGTAGGCTGCCTGTGCTTTCTGTGCGTTTAAAGATGCTAACCGGGCCTTTTGGAATTTCAATCTGCTGTATCCGTCAAGGGTATGTTTCAGCTTCCGGTAATTCCGTTTTGCATTCCACCCGGCACCTCTTGCAGCAGCTTTTGTCTTCCGCCTCATTTCAGCTATCGTTTCATCTTCAGCAAAGTTATCTCCCTTCATGTTGTCCCTGATGCTGTCATGCAGCCTGCGCAGGTAAAAGCCCCTTCTGGTTGATTTTCCCTCTGCGCTGCGTACCTCATGCCTGTGCTTCCGCTCTGTCAGGGCGATTTTTTCACTGCGGAATTTTAATCTTCCTACGATCCGGTGCGTTTTCTCCATATGGATCACATCCCTGTGGATCAGGCCCCTGTCATGCCAGCTTCTGGCTTTTTCACAGTTTTTATCAATAACAAGCCTGTGTTTCCAGAATTTATAAGAATTTCTGTACTCCAGGCTGTTGGTTTCGATCCGTCCTATTTTCCCTGCTGTTTTTTCTATTTCTTTGTCAATTGCGCCTATTTTTCCATTGAAAAAACTGCTGTCTTTGGGCAGATAGTTTTCTGTTGCGCTTGCAAGGTCAAAGTCAGAAGATGAGAAAAAAGAATTTCCACTATCTCTTGAAACATATCTTTTATAATCCTCTGACATGTTTTGTGCATCGGATATGGACGTACTTTGATAATCGTAATTGTCTGCCGAAAGAACAGGATCATTAAATGCCTGCTCTGTGTATTGGTTCCTCTGGTCATTATAGGACTGGCTCTGGTTATGATAAGTCTGTTTATACTTTTCACTCTGATAGACGCTCTCCTCCCCCTGTCTGCTGCGTAGCTGCTGGTTTGGATTTGCCTGAACAGTAGAAAATGATTCCTGGCTTAATGCCTTGCCTGCACCGGAATTGTTTAATCTGTCTTTACTCATTGCATTCTCCTTGCTTTACTTCTTCCGGATCTGCTCTCCCATCTTTGATGTCATAACTTTATAGCAGATGGTATTTTTCGGGAAATCATCTTCAAAAGGCACCTTGGTCTGCTCAACCCATAAAAGACCTTTTCCGGGTTCTCCTGATTTGATATAGCCTACTTCCTCTTCGGACAAATCTAAATGTTCTGCAAGCAGCCTGGCATCATCACCGCTCTGGTTAAGCATGGCGATAAAGTTCGTAGTATCAAGAATATTTTGGATCTCCGGACTTTTAAATAGATCTTTGATATTTTGGGTAATTCCGCTGATGATGCCGCCCCATTTTCTAAAACGTTTGTAGATTTCAACAGAATATGCTGCAGTAAGTGGATTCCGTAAAAGCAGGTGGAATTCGTCGATATCTACCCAGGTGAATTTACCTTTTGCCCTGTTTATTTTTACCCTGTCCCATATGGCTTCCTGAATGATCAGCATGGTCAGATCACGCTGGTTTGCATCCATATCTTTTAAGTTGAAGCATACCAGCCGGGAATTGATATTTACGTTGCTTTGATGGTTAAAGTAGGAAAGGGATCCGTTTACATATCTTCCAAGCGCTATGGACAGATCAAGTCCGATCATCTGTTTTTCACCTGTCATATTCCTTAATTCATTATATAAATCTTCAAGTATGGGCATATTTTCCGGACGTGGATCCTCTGCAAACCGGAAGTACACATTTTTGCACGCATCATCAATAACCGCCACTTCCTTTTTCCCAAGATGCGCATTGTTGCCAAGAATTAATTCACACATGGAGACAATAAAATTGCATTTGGCTGCTATCGGATCAAAGTCTTTGTCCTCTTCATTACGTGCGTTCAGATTAATTTCCATAGGATTAATATGTACCGGGGAATTTAAAGATATGGTTATATTTTGTCCCTTAAGCAGCTTTACTAAAAAACCATATTCTCCTTCCGGATCTATGATCATCTGGTCATCTTCTGTTTTTAAAAATACATCCAGCAGCTCTCTTTTTACAAAGAAAGTTTTTCCAAATCCCGGCATCCCGAACACAAGGCTGTTTGGATTTACCAGTACTTTTTTATTTACCATGATTACATTATTGCTTAAGCTGTTCATCCCGTAATACTGTCCGTTAACGGTGTATAATTCTTTTGTGGTAAAAGGTATGAAAATGGCCAGGTCTGTAGTCGTAAAGGTGCGCTTTATCTCAATGCTGTTATTTCCAAGGGGCAGGGAGGACATATATCCCTGTTCCTGCCGGTTATCCAGCCTTACAAGGCGGCACTGGTATGGAGCCAGGATGCCGTTTAATTCAAAAATATTGTCTTCCAGCTCTTTTCTTGTTGCTGCTGTCTGTACAATGGTGATGGTCACATTAAAAAGCTGTTCATCCTTGCGCTGCAGGTCATGGTAAAGCTTCTCTCCTGCTTCCTGATAAGTTTCAAGTTCCGGGGGAAGGATGTCCATGTCATAGCCTCCTGCTACTGCTGATTTCTGCTCATTAATGATCATTGCCTGCACACTGGTCAGGTTGTCCTTGGCAAGCTGCAGGGCTTTATCCCTTGGAATGGTATCTGCATGTATGGATACCCATACATTGGAATCAATTGACAATATGTCTGAAATAATCCGGTCTTCCATATCGCTTGCAAAAATTTTTACGTAGGATGCCGCCCCTATCCGCTCGCCGGATTTAAAATATCTGGTTGCATTAAGTTCTGGGCCGGATTTAAAAGAAAAGCTGCTGGGTGCAATAAAATCCTTGCTGGACAGGCCGGTATTTACAGGCATGTCAAAATTCCATAATAGTTTTTCTGTGGTTGCTGGATGAAATATCCGGAACAGAAGCTCCAGTCTTTCATAGCCATTAAGTATCCGGCAGCGGCTTCCAAGCTTCTTTAAATGCTTCTCAATCTGTTTGCTGATTTTGGCCAGCTTTAAAGCTGCTGTTTTATAGTCTGCCGCGTGGATTCCGAATGTCAGATAGCGCTCTTTTTTCAGGTTGTTGGTACCTTTGGCAAACTGGCTTACCAGCATGTCGGAGTATTCTTTCCTTACTACGTTGAACGCATCCTCCTGCTTTTTTATGGTAAATTCTTTTGCGTATTCCTTTTTATCCATTTCCATATTTCCGTAATTAAACTGGAAATGTATGTCCGGATCAAAGTAATTGATCAGACGGCACCATCTTTCAAAGAGCATATTTTTAGGCTCATTGTCAAGTAACTGGTAGGTAATATCCTCAAAAGCAATTGTCTGGGTGTAATACTGGTCTGCTGATTCAAATATGCCGTCCGGATAGGGAATTTTATACGGAATAGTGTCCTGCGCAGACTCCGGAATATCTCCCTTAATTCTGGCTTTTTTAACCATCTTCTCCAGTTCCCTTTTTGTCTGTTTATCAATTTTTCCCACAAGGGGTACACAGATCTTCTTATGCTTTCCGATCCGTACCTCCTGCATAGCTCCTCCTGCTTTTATTTTTTCAATTTCAGCAGGAGTTTTATTTTGAAACACGATTTTCTCTGCCTCCTTTTTTACCCTTTCTTTTTCCTGCATCAGGTCGTACAGGTTGTTTGTCTGGTATGGCCTGTCAGTATTCCTTATATAATGCGTCTCATACCAATATTTTGCGTGCACTTCCATATACATGCCATCCTTTTTATATAACATGGCGGCACAAAATGGCAGTACAATGACTGCCATGATCATAACGCTGTATGTAATGCCGATATGGGGCTTTAATAAAAAAAATACAGGCAGGCCTATGATGGCTGCCAGCAGAAAGGCTGCTAGCTGTCTTTTTGTCAGGCCAAGTCCGGAGATTGTTTTTCTTACCTCCGAAAAGTCCTTGGTCATATTTACATATGCCATTTTTCTGATTTGCTCCTTTCGTCCGTTTTATCATCAATGTGCATTAAATATGGATGAGGCTATGGAGCCTGTTTTATTCAGTATCATGATGAGTCCGCATCCGCATCCGCATGTAGTTACTATGCTCATCATATACTTATCAGGAGCATTGCCGGTACTTCCTATTATATTAATTACCATAGCTTCATAAATGCCGAATGCAACTATCATAAAAAAACCTTCAAATGACATGGCAAGCATCTTACGCAGGTAATTCATTCCTACCTGCCCCCATTCTTTGTTAATAAATGTGGAAAACGGGATAGGCGCGGCAGATGCATAAATTAGTATCTCCAGATACCACATGCTTACCTTTATGATCATGACTACGTTAAGGATATATACTACCCCTTCCGCTATTACAGTCATGATCAGGTTCACCAGCATAGCCATTACTTCCCCAAAACTGCACTCTTCCGGATCTTCTTCTAATACTAGATTGAAATTAATTTCATCTCCTCCAATCTCCACAAATGTGATTTTGTCCGTAGCCCAATGCCCCAGATCAAATAATCCGCACACTATTTTAAAGGAATTGGCACAGACTAAAAGACAGATCGCAAGCTTCATTAATAAAAGTACTATCGTCTCCGGCTTGATATTGTGCATCTGGTTGCTCTCCTGCACCATGCTGATTAACTGCCAGCAAAAAATAAAGGTTATGATACATCCAGCTACAGGAATGGCTGCGTTCTCAGCCACCCCTTTGATAAATGCAAAAGCTGTTTCGTTCCATTCCTGTGGTGTACTGTTAAGTATGTTTCTGGAACGAAGAATTCCATCATTTAACACATTTTGTATATTTCCAAAAACAATTCTTGTAAGCTTGTAAAGGCCATGATACATGGCTCTCCAGACAGCATCTAGAAGGCCTCCAATAAATTCACTGCCGGAGACGTTTCCTGTTATCAAATCCCAGCCAGTAGGACCTTCATCAAACATAATATGCCCATTATTAATAGAAGCGATTGTCAATATTATGCTGTTCATATACTTCTCTCTTTCTAGTTAAATTTTCTGCTATTTGGCTGAACTTATTATAAATTCGCCTAGCTGAGGGACTAGCACAAAACCTACCATTGCAATAATGATACCGCCTACGATTTTTGTCATTCCTTCTTCCTGCTTGGCCGCATTCTGCTGGGACTTTCCTTCTCCAATTGCCACAATTCCGCCAAGGGCAATTGCTCCACCAAATGCCATTACTGCAATTGATGCAGCATCAATAATGTTGTTTATATATTCCATTTTATTATTCCTCCATTTCATAATCAAAGGATGCCGCATTCATGGGCATCCTTATGTTAATAAAATCCCATGCGACGTCGCATAAGGCTGATGATAAGATGTTATCTCTGTTTTCAGGTTGCTTATTTAGTTGTTTAATTATGATGCATTATACAATTTATACACATCATTTCTTTTAAGTTTTGCAGAACTGGTATTCTTTTCTTGCTCTTTCCGGTATTTTTTAAAATCAAACCAGTTCTTTTTATCGTAGTCCGCAGTATACCTAAAATTAGGATGTTCCGCTGTTGGGTATTTGTCACTTAAAAATGGCGCAACACCGGATATATTGACAATGCATTTATTTCTGTCAAGTGTTTTTAGTTCATTTAAATTGAGCAATTTCCGGCCAAGTTTCTGATAATTGACACCGGTACTCTCATTTGTAGAATAGGTTTTGGAATCATTATAAGTATCAATGGTTTCATCCCCAAGTGACTTTTCATAGTCTTCTAAGGTGCTTTGCTCCTGACCGCCAAGGAAAACTGAGGTATCATGAGGTAAGGTTCAGCTTATC
>DKUR01000079.1 GCA_002490775.1 Lachnospiraceae bacterium UBA7199
TGTCCCTCTGGCTGAAAGAAAATGCCGCCGTAAAGGCGGTGTATGACAACGGGACAAGGGAAAACGTGGCAGAGTATACTGCCCCGTCCGCCGGTAAATTTGACCAGAAAGGCGGAACCTATGCGTATGCCTTCATGGAAGACGGAAAGTCAGGAACCATTACCCTGACAGTAAAACCTGTGACTGCATCCATCCAGGGGCTTGAACTTATGCGGAGCAGGAAGGAAGGCGGCTATACAGCGGAGGAAGTGAAAGGATGGCTTCCTGAAAAGGCTACAGTTACCTATGCGGGAGACGGTTATACCTCAAGGACGGAAGAAAAGGCAGTCACATGGAATACAGATTCCATAGGAGCGGATTTTGGTGCGGCGGAGGGATTTAAGACAATAAAAGGCACCGCAGAACTGCCCGGATGGGCGTCAGGAGATAATACTGTCAGTATCAGAATCAACTTTGTTGACAGGAAAATGCTGACAGATGATCAGATGACGCTTTCCATATCTGGCTGGGATTATGGGGCGCAGGCTGCGCCAGCCCCGGAGGGAAGCGTTGGTGTGGAGGACACGAACCAGACTTATACTTACCTTTACAGTGCCGACAATGGCACATCATGGGCGGATGCAGCCAGCCTCCCCAGGTCCGGGAGCGGAAATATTATTCCCGGCACCTACATGGTGAAGATGACTTATACGGGCAGGGAGTATGCAGGTACGAAAACAGGTTCATTTACTGTGCAGCCAAAAACCCTTACAGTGGAGAAGGGAACCCTTGCGGTGGAGAACCGGAACTATAACGGGACGACAAATGCTGTACTGAGCGGGAAGCCTGTGATTGCCGGTGTGGCCGGAAAAGATGATGCTGCGCTCGGCGGCACACTTAAGGCAGAGTTTACCGATAAGGGGCCGAAAAAGGATATTCCCGTGACCGTAACGGGATTTGAACTGACAGGCAGTGATGCCAAATGTTACAGGCTTACAAATACAACGCTTACATTAAAGGCGACAATCAACAACGCGGACGGAAGTACACCATCCAGCGGAAATACTGGAAGCGGTGGAAACAGTGGTAATAGCGGAAATACTGGAAGCGGTGGAAACAGTGGTAATAGCGGAAATACTGGAAGCAGTGGAAACAGCGGAAGTACTGGAAACAGTGGAAATACTGGAAGCAGTGGAAGTACTGGAAACAGCGGAAATACTGGCAACAGTGGTAATAGCGGAAACATCAGCAACAGCGGAAGCGTCGCCGGAAACAGTGAAAGCAGTGGAAATACCGGAAGCGGCAGCTCCAATAATGAAATCATAAACACTGGTTCCGACAAAAAGACAGAAACGCAGGAGGAAGGAACAGCAGGACAGTTCGGGCAGGCCGCAGAGGCGGAAGCCGGAGACACAGAAGCGGCAGGGCAGGGCGGCACTGCACAGGCAGGAAGCGTACTACAGATGGAAGACGTGGCGGTACAAACCGTACAGGCTTTGGAGAATAAAGGAAGGATCGTCATATCCGGCGGGGCAGAGACATCTGCTGCAGCAGGCAATCTGACAGGGGACTCTCCAGAAGCCGCAAGACTGCTGGTCGGAGATGGAACGGTCATTGTCATGGTAGCCTGTGCAGAGGGCGGATACACAGCCGGGACAAATGATGCTGTCGCAGTGGTAAATGCAGTCCTGACACCAGAGCAGATAAAGCTTGTGAATGAGGGTGAAACCATAGAAGTCCGGGTAGATATCAGAGATATTTCAGAAAGTATGCCGCCCCAGGATATGGAGACGGTGGAGAAAGGCTGTGAAGTATATGGGAGATACCTTCCTGATTTGAAGCTGGGAGGTTATGTGGATATTTCTGTGTACATGAAGACAGGGGACAGCGGATGGAATGCCGTTACCGAGACAAGGGAGCCGATTGAGGTAGTGATAGGCATACCGGAAGAACTTCAGGGGGACGGAAGGGAGTATTATATTATTCGTGCCCATGAAAACAGATATGCCCTGTTAAACGATATGGACGACGTACCGGATACCATAACGATCATTACGGATATGTTCTCAAGCTATGTGATCGCGTACCGGGAGGCAGGCGGAGCGGACGGTACAGCAGTGTGCAGGCTGTGTCATATCTGCCCCACATTCCTGGGGATATGCTGCTTTATCTGGCTGGCGGTCATAGCGGTAGTGGCCATAGCGGCTGTGATTGTGATTCAGAAGAGAAAAAAGGGAACGACATAAGAATAAGAAAAACCAATAGCTCCATACGGGAGTCTATTGGTTTTTCTTATTGTTTGGTGAGAATTACAAGAATGGTAAGATTAAGCAGAGGGATAAAAAAATATAATGTGAATTTTATTGTAAACAAGAATATTTTTCTGTATAATTGAGATGTAGTAGAAGTAATCTATGTTGTATCTTCTGCTGAAATTATTATGAGTGAGGTGGTAAAATGGTGCAAGGCATGCCGAAACGCAAGATAAAGGACAGCGTATTTACGAATCTGTTTCAAGATAAAAAGTATTTACTCCAATTATATAAAGCACTCCACCCAGAGGATTGTAATGTGACGGAAAATGAGATTGCAGATGTCACAATCAAGCATGTGCTGATTGATGCAGATTATAATGATTTAGGTTTTTCTGTTGGAAATCGTTTAATGGTGCTGGTGGAAAGCCAGTCAACATTCACAATGAATATCATCATTCGTGCGGTGATGTATTTGATACAAACCTATCACGATTATTTCAAACGTACTAATCAAAATTTGTATGGAAGCAAAAAAGTAAATATGCCGAAACCTGAATTGTATGTGATATATACAGGTGATAAGAAAGATATCCCTGATACCATATCATTATCAAAAGAATTTTTTGACGGAGCTAAGATTGCAATTGATGCGGAAGTAAAAGTTATGTATCAAGAGAACGAAAAAGATATTATCGGACAGTATATAATTTTTTCCAAAGTATATAATGAACAGAGAAAATTACATGGAAATACGAAACAGGCAGTAACGGAAACAATCCGTATCTGTAAGGACAGGAATGTGCTGAAAGAGTATCTTGAAAACAAGGAACAGGAGGTTGTGGATATTATGATGACATTATTTGATGATGAGCAGATTTTGAAGGCTTATACAAAGGATATTGATGATAATGCTACCCATAGGGAAGCAAGAGAAACAGCGGAAAGAATGATAAGAAAAGGTAAAATGCCACTTGAAGAAATTGCGGATTATGTTCCGGCATTATCATTTGATGAATTAAAGGAACTTGAAGCCGAAGTTATGCAGTTAGTGCCCGGCTTGTAGCTTTAAAAATTTCCAGTTGTATTTTTGAGGGGGATTGGATATAATAAAAATAACCTGAAATGTGCGACAACTCCTGTTAGTTTTGAACCTACAGATACTTTCAACGGGATTCCTAAATTGTCTGATGGCTGTCAAGCCCTCACTCATTTTGAGGATTGGAAGGGAAGGCAAAAGTACAGATTGCGGTTACCCACCTAGCTTGGCTAGGAGTCAAAAGGCAGGAACCGGCATTTTGGGGATATGAAAACAGGAACTGGTATATTTGGCCGGTTTCCCTGTAAGACAGAAGAAAAGCAGCCCATATTGGGCTGCTTTTCTTACTAACATAAGGGTATTAATTTAAAAGGGGAAATAAATGGAGAGGCATATTAGAATCTTTGTAAAGATTGTACTGGTAATTGCACTTACTATATTATTTATATGGTTAATTGATACGGATGAGAATGTGCTGCAGATAAAGCAGCCGGAAGGAGAGTTTGTGCGATCAACAGACGTATGGATATTGGTAAATGAGATTAAGCTGGCAGGGGTGGAGATTGGTAATGATGTTATGGAAGAGCTGCATACGCGGACTTGTGCGGAAGAATATTTGAGTTATGATACATATACGAAGATATTAGATGGTCTTATGAGCGGTACAGATCAGGTTTATGAAAAGGAAAAGATTCTGTATAAGAATAAATACAAAGAAGATTTTTTCCTTTTAAAAAAGGATTGGTATAAAGGCTATGAGGCGATTCTTGCTTCATTGGGACTTGCAGGAAGCATTTTAGAAGAAAAAGTGGATATTCTTTGTGGCGGTCAGCAGCTTGCTGGTGAAAGGTCAATCAATGTAGGATGCGTGTTGGGAAAAAATATGGAAGAATATTTGTGTGTTTCAGAGGATTTTACGGATTTAAAATTTATATCTGTAAAGGCTTATGTCAGGGAAAATCGCCTGCTTACACTAACAGAAGTGCTTCCTGATAAAAGTGTTTTGGAAAATGTCTGGATCATGGAAGGGGAAGGAAGCAGGATTCAGTTTTTTTATGAAGGATTTGAAATTTTAGGGGAATATGCAAAGGCGAATGAAATACAGGAGAAAGAAATGAGCTTGCTGCGTGAGCAGGTTGGAAATATAACTTATCAGTCTGGAACTATTTTGGATGTAGCACTTAAGGAAGAGCGGATCAGCGGGAAGCTGCTTAGTATTTCAGAGGGGCAGTTAGAGATTGAGGGATATGGCGCTTTAGAAATTTGTGAGGATCATGTAGGCTATAAATTGTATGAAAAATTGGAAAAGGCAGAACTTTCAGACTTGCTGATTGGTTATGACTTCGCTGATTTTGTACTGGAAAATGGGAAAATATGCGTTATTTTACTTGCAAGAAAAGAGAAGATGGAAACCATTCGCGTGGTGCTGAAAACTACCGGCTTTAGCAGTATATATCATGAGAATATCAGGCTTTTATGCCAGGAGCCCATGACGATTTACTATGGAGATTATGATCATAGAATACAGGAAAAGGTGGAGGCAGGTCAGGAAATTTTCATAGAAGCAGGAAGTGATTATCTTTCAGGAGACAGAATGGAGATTGTGCCTGATGTAAATACTGCAAAGATTCAGGTGACTTCTATGGAGCGCAGCCAGGGTGTGCCTGCCTATAGAGGAAGCATGGAAATCGTAAAGGCAAAAGAAGGGCTTGTGCTTATTAATGAAGTATTATTGGAGGAGTATTTATATTCTGTGGTTCCAAGTGAAATGCCGGCATCTTATCCCATAGAAGCATTAAAGGCCCAGGCAGTCTGTGCCAGAACTTATGGATATGGATATTTACTGAAGCCGGGATATGCAGCTTTGGGGGCCCATGTGGATGATAGTGTGGGATATCAGGTTTACAACAATATTGCAGAAAATGTAAATTCTACCAAAGCCGTGAAAGAAACTACAGGAGAACTGCTTATGTATGAAGGGGAACCTGTCAATGCCTATTATTATTCAACTTCCTGTGGGTTTGGCGCTGATGCGGGAGTGTGGAATGAAGAACAGAAGGAGCAATTTCCTTATTTAAATTCGGTTTATATTGGTAAAATGCAGGAATTACAGATGGAAGGCGCAGAGGAAGAAAAGACATATGCGGTAGAAGCACTTTCGCAAGAAGAAAATTTCAGAGAATATATTACTGGAGCAGATAAAAATGCATATGAGATGGAAGAACCTTGGTTTCGCTGGAGTTACCAGGTGGAGAAAATGGATGTTTCTATGTTTTCCCGGCGGATCAGTGAGCGGTTCCATGCTGCACCAGGAAAAATCCTTACCTTTGTAGGAGAAAGCGGTGATTTAGAGAATCCTGAGCTATATGAAGCGAAGGAGCCGAAGGAATTTAAAAAAATATATGAGATCAGGTGTGTAAAACGCAAAGAAGGCGGCGTTATAGATGAACTTTTAATAGAAACAGACAAAGGAACTTACAAGGTGATATCTGAATATAATATCAGATATGTTTTGAATCAGGGAGGAGATGTGATCAGGCAGGATGGTTCCCAATATGCAAGTAATTCGCTGCTCCCGAGCGCATATCTGATAATTGATGTTGTAAAAGAGGATAAAAATGTGGTAGGATATACTATTATTGGCGGAGGTTTCGGGCATGGAGTAGGAATGTCCCAAAATGGAGCCAGGGCAATGGGGCTTGCCCATGAAGATTGTGAAAGTATTCTTTCCTTTTATTTTCAAGGGAGCCAGCTTAATAAGTTATATTAGTTGAAAAGTGATAGAGGAAGATACATGTTAAGACGACTCGCATTTATTGGATATGATTTTGGAAAACAAATGAGTAAAAAGAATATCAGTGCTTTTGCAGCAAGTACAGCCTTCTTTCTTTTTTTATCAATGATCCCGGCGCTTATGCTGCTTTGCTCTATTTTGCCCTATACGCCGATTACGGAAGCAAACCTGATGAATGCAGCCAGGCAGATTACGCCGGATGCCATGCATGCATTGGTAACCAGCATGATTGCAGATGTTTATGATAAGTCCGTAGGAATTATTTCTATTACTGCAATTGCTACCTTATGGTCAGCAGGAAAAGGCGTTTTGGCACTGCTTCGTGGATTGAATGCAGTAAATGATGTGGAGGAGAACAGAAATTATCTATTGCTCCGGCTGGTTGCATGTTTGTATATTGTGCTGCTTTTAGCAGCAGTGCTTTTGTCTTTGCTTATTATGGTATTTGGAAATTCTATTATTGGACTTATTGAAGAGATTATTCCTCAAACCTCTTATCTGTTTGATTTACTCCTGCATTTCAGGTCTCTTTTTGTTTGGGCGGTGATGACAATAGTGATTGCGTTGATGTACGCATATGTGCCGGGAACAAGGCAGGGATTTAAAATGCAGCTTCCAGGTGCGATATTTGCGGCAGTTGCATGGAGCGTGATGACATGGGCTTTTTCCATTTATATTGACGTATTTAATGGTTTTACTACATATGGAAATTTGACTACAATTATTATTTTAATGCTATGGCTGTATGCTGCAATGTATATCATTATGGCAGGGGCATATATGAACCGTTACTTTAAGCCGGCTTTTCAGTTTTTTGTGGGGAAAAAGCATATTGACAGAAAAGAAAAGATTGGCTAAAATGAAAATCAGTTAAATAAATGGCTGTGAAAGTGTTTAGTAGTGGACTATTTTCTATCAGAGAGAGGAAGCCAGTGGCTGAAAGCTTCCTTTAGTTCAAATACGTCTGTGAATTTCCCACTGGAGCTTTTGGGCTGAATAGGATGCATGTTTTCTGGTAATGCATTGTCAGGTAAGCCTGAACGTGACACGCGTTAAGTGAATGGAGAGTCTGTCTTTGACAGGAACTTGGGTGGTACCGCGGATTAAATTCGTCCCTTGTGTGTTTCGCACACAAGGGATTTTTAGTGTAAAGATAAAATTGCTAAGGAAAGGAAGAAAGGAATGAAAGAAAGATTAGAACAAATTAAGGCAGAAGCCTTAAAAAAGATTCAGGATAGTGATGCCTTGGATAAGTTAAATGAGATCAGAGTGAACTATTTGGGCAAAAAGGGAGAATTAACTGCTGTTTTAAAGGGAATGAAGGATGTAGCAGAAAAAGACCGCCCCAAGGTAGGACAGATGGTGAATGAGACAAGGCAGGAGATTGAGTCTGTTTTGGAAGAAGCAAAGGCAAGAATGGAGCGTGCAGTTTTAGAAAGCAGAATGAAAAATGAAACCATTGATGTGACGCTTCCTGCCAAGAAAAAAAATATGGGGCACCGCCACCCTAATACCATTGCATTAGAAGAAGTAGAAAGAATCTTTATTGGTATGGGATATGAAGTAGTGGAAGGACCTGAGGTGGAAACTGACTATTACAATTTTGAAGCCTTGAATATTCCGGCAGACCACCCGGCAAAGGATGAGCAGGATACTTTTTATATAAATGGTGATTTCCTGCTTAGAACACAGACTTCCGGCACTCAGGTACATGAAATGGAAAAAGGAAAGCTGCCCATCCGCATGATAGCACCGGGCAGAGTGTTCCGTTCTGATGAAGTAGATGCAACTCATTCCCCTTCCTTCCATCAGGTAGAGGGGCTTGTAATTGATAAACATATTACATTTGCAGATTTAAAAGGCACACTTACAGAGTTTGCAAGAGAATTATTTGGGGAAGAAACAAAAGTGAAATTCCGCCCCCATCATTTCAATTTTACAGAACCTAGTGCAGAAATGGACGTTTCCTGCTTCAAGTGCGGCGGAAAAGGATGCCGCTTCTGCAAAGGCTCCGGCTGGATTGAAATCCTGGGCTGCGGCATGGTTCATCCCAACGTACTGACCATGAGCGGAATCGATCCTGAAAAATACTCAGGCTTTGCATTTGGAGTTGGCCTGGAAAGAATCGCTCTCCTAAAATATGAAATAGACGACATGCGTCTCCTCTACGAAAACGACATAAGGTTTTTAAAACAGTTCTAGTAAAAATGACAGGGAGTTCCCCAGAAAGGAAGAAAAAATGAACACAGCATTATCATGGATTAAAGCTTATGTGCCGGAACTTGAGTGTTCTGATCAGGAATATTGTGATGCAATGACACTTACCGGAACAAAGGTAGAAAATTATGAAAGATTAGATAAAAATTTGGAAAAAATAGTAGTAGGAAGAATTGAAAAAATAGAAAAACATCCTGATGCCGATAAGTTAATCGTCTGTCAGGTAAATATCGGCAATCAGGTCATCCAGATTGTGACAGGTGCCCCTAATGTAAAAGAGGGAGATAAAGTGCCTGTGGTTTTAGATGGCGGAAAAGTAGCAGGAGGACATGATGGTGGTCCTCTGCCTGAAAATGGAATAGCAATCAAGGCAGGAAAATTAAGAGGTGTTGAATCCAATGGAATGATGTGCTCCATTGAAGAACTTGGCTCAGACAGAAATATGTATCCGGACGCACCAGAAATGGGAATCTACATTTTCCCTGACCATGTTCAGGTAGGGGCAGATGCGGTAGAGGTGCTTGGCCTTAGAGACACCGTATTTGAATATGAGATCACCTCCAACCGGGTAGACTGTTATAGTGTACTGGGAATTGCAAGGGAAGCAGCAGCAACCTTCCGCAAACCTTTTGTTCCGCCGGTGGTTAAGGTAAAGGAAAACGGAGAAAATATAAATGATTATGTTTCAGTAGAAGTTCAGGATACCGATTTGTGTACCAGATACTGTGCAAGAGTATGCACCAATATTAAAATAGCGCCTTCGCCGGAATGGATGCAGAGAAGGCTTGCAGCCAGCGGAATCCGCCCCATCAATAATTTGGTGGATATTACAAACTATGTAATGGAAGAATATGGCCAGCCAATGCATGCGTTTGACCTTGATACCGTAGCGGGGCATAAGATTATTGTAAGACGTGCCAAGGATGGAGATGAATTTCAGACTTTGGATGAACAGATAAGGAAGCTGGATAAAGATATATTAATGATCTGTGATGCGGAAAAGGAAATAGGCATTGCAGGCATTATGGGTGGCGAAAACAGCAAAATTACTGATGATGTTAAGACAGTTCTTTTTGAGGCTGCTACCTTCAATGGTGCAAATATCCGTAAATCTGCAAAGAGACTGGGACTTCGGACAGATGCTTCTGGCAAGTTTGAAAAAGGACTCGATCCCCATAATGCTGAAGCTGCAATTAACAGGGCCTGTCAGTTGATTCAGGAATTGGGATGTGGAGACGTGGTAAGTGGAATGGTGGATGTCTGCCAGCCTATGAAAGAGGAAGCAAGAATTAAATTTGAACCAGACAGGATAAATGATCTGCTGGGAACAGAGGTTTCTGTAAATGATATGCTGGATATTTTCAAAATGTTAGATATTCGGTATGAGGAAGATGCTGGAGAACTGATTGCACCTACCTATAGGCAGGATCTGGGATGTTGTGCGGATATTGCAGAGGAAGTGGCAAGATTTTATGGCTATGATAAAATTTCGACTACACTGCCTAATGGAGAAGCTACAGCAGGAAAACTTTCCTATAAGTTAAGGATTGAACAAAAGGCAAGAGACATCGTGGAATATTATGGATTTTCACAGGGAATGTGCTACTCATTTGAAAGTCCCAAGGTATTTGATAAACTATTGATTCCCGAAGATTCTCCCCTTAGAAATGCGATTGTAATCGCAAATCCTTTAGGGGAAGATTTCTCAATTATGAGAACCATATCCTTAAACGGAATGCTGACTTCACTTGCAACAAATTATAATAGAAGGAACAAAGATGTAAGACTATATGAACTTGGAAATATTTATCTGCCTCATCAATTCCCTTTAACCGAGCTTCCGGAAGAAAGAATGCAGTTAACGTTAGGAATGTATGGGGAAGGTGATTTCTATACAATGAAAGGCGTTATAGAAGAATTTTTTGACTGTGTTGGAATGAAAAAGAAAACCAGCTATGATCCGAAAGCAGAGAAAAGCTTCCTTCATCCGGGACGTATGGCAAACATCATTTATGATGGTGAAGTAGTGGGATATTTAGGCGAGGTTCATCCAATTGTTTGCAGCAATTATGATATTTCTGCAAGAGTTTATATTGCAGTGCTTGATATGCCGCTGATTACAAAGAATGCTACTTTTGACAGAAAGTATGAGGGAATCGCTAAATATCCGGCAGTTACAAGGGATATAAGTATGGTAGTGCCGAAAAATATTATGGCAGGACAAATTGAAGCAATGATTGAACAAAGAGGTGGGAAACTGCTGGAAAGTTATCAGTTGTTTGACATTTATGAGGGAGAGCAGATTAAGGAAGGATACAAATCTATGGCTTATTCCATTGTATTTCGTGCAAAAGACAGGACGTTGGAAGAAAATGATGTAACTTCTGCTATGAAAAAAATATTAAACGGGTTAGAAAGCATTGGAATTGAATTAAGACAGTAAAAGGAGTGAAATTTATGGAAATGCAAAATACATGGGAGACTTACAATAATAAGCAGCTAAAGGATGTTGATGCCTTTGCAGATGAATACAGAAAATTTCTTGATGAAGGAAAAACAGAGCGGGAATGTGTAGACTATATTGTAAATGAAGTGGAAAAGAATGGATATCGTGAATTACAGGATGTGATCAAAAAAGGGGAAACCCTAAGTGCAGGTGATAAGGTCTATGCAGTGTGCATGAATAAGTCAGTGGTTATGTTCCGAATCGGGAAAAAGCCTATGGCGGAGGGAATGAATATTTTAGGAGCCCATATAGATTCCCCAAGACTGGATGTAAAGCAAAACCCTCTTTATGAAGAGGGTGGCTTTGCTTACCTGGATACACATTATTATGGCGGTGTTAAAAAATATCAGTGGGTGACGATCCCTCTTTCCCTTCATGGCGTTGTGATAAAAAAAGACGGAACGACAGTAGAGGTCAATATTGGAGAAAACGAGGATGATCCGGTATTCTTTATTTCTGATTTGCTGATCCATCTGGCACAGGAGCAGTTGGAAAAGAAAGCTGCAAAGGTGATCGAAGGAGAAGCTCTTGATATTATTATGGGGAATAAGCCGGTTGCCTTTGATAAGAAAAATGATAAGGAAAGCGGAGAGGAGCCGGCAAAGGAGGCTGTTAAAAAAGGAATTCTTGATATTTTAAAGAAAACGTATGATGTGGAAGAGGAAGATTTTCTTTCAGCAGAACTGGAAGTGGTTCCTGCCGGAAAAGCAAGGGAAGCCGGACTTGACCGCAGTATGATTTTAGGTTATGGACAGGATGACAGAGTATGTGCATTTACCTCCTTAATGGCAATGATGGATGTGGAGGATACAGAACGAACAGCCTGTTGTCTGCTGGTGGATAAAGAGGAGATTGGCAGTGTGGGTGCTACCGGAATGCAGTCTAAATTTTTTGAAAATATGGTTGCAGAGGTGATGAATCTTACCGGTGAATATTCTGAATTAAACGTGAGAAGGTGTCTGTCCTCTTCCTGCATGCTTTCATCGGATGTGAGCAGTGCATATGATCCTTCCTTTGCATCAAGCTTTGATAAGAAAAATGTTGCTTACCTTGGCGGCGGCATGGTATTTAACAAATTTACCGGTTCCAGAGGAAAATCCGGTTCTAATGATGCTAACGCAGAATATCTTGCCTATATCCGTCAGATTTTTGAAAAGGAAAAAGTGAATTTCCAGACAGCAGAACTAGGAAAAGTTGATCTTGGCGGCGGCGGGACGATTGCCTATATTCTTGCTTTATATGGCATGAATGTGATTGACAGTGGAGTGGCAGTTTTAAATATGCATGCACCCTGGGAAGCTACCAGCAAGGCAGATGTATATGAAGCCAAGCGGGGATATGAAGCTTTCTTAAGGGGAGCGGGAATGTAATGGAAAAGGATCTTAAAACCTCGGATTTTTATTTTGATCTGCCAAAGGAATTGATTGCACAGGATCCCCTTGATGACAGATCCTCGTCCAGACTTCTTATGGTAGATAAAAATACGGGAGCCATAAAGCATGAAGTGTTTCGTAACATTATAGATTACCTGCATCCGGGGGACTGCCTGGTGCTGAATGATACTAAAGTGCTTCCGGCAAGGCTGTTTGGCATAAAGCCGGATACCGGAGCACAGGTGGAAGTGCTTCTTTTAAAACGCAGGGAAGGAAATGTGTGGGAATGTCTGGTAAGGCCAGGGAAAAAGGTGAGACCGGGAGCATTACTTACCTTTGGAAATGGAATACTTAACGCAGAGGTATTAGAGGTAGTGGAAGAAGGCAACAGACTGATCCGGTTTTCCTATGATGGAATTTTTGAAGAGGTATTAGACAGACTTGGAGAAATGCCGCTTCCTCCTTATATCACCCATAAATTGAAAGACAAAAATCGATATCAGACGGTATATGCTAAGTATGATGGCTCGGCGGCAGCGCCTACAGCAGGCCTTCATTTTACCAATGAACTTCTTACAAGAATAGAAAAAAAAGGTGTGAAGCTTGCATATGTAACGCTGCATGTAGGGCTTGGCACATTTCGTCCGGTGAAGGAGGAGCATATTCTGGAACACCACATGCATTCCGAATATTATCAGATTACGCAAAGTGCAGCGGAAATAATCAATGATACTAAAAAAAGCGGGAAAAGGGTAATCTGTGTGGGAACTACAAGCTGCCGGACAATAGAAAGTGCGGCAGATGAAAAAGGAATTCTTTCAGAATGCTGCGGTGACACAGAAATTTTTATTTATCCTGGTTATCAGTTTAAAGTGATGGACTGCCTGATTACCAATTTTCATTTGCCAGAATCGACTTTAGTTATGTTGGTCAGTGCACTGGCAGGGCGTGAAAATGTACTTAATGCATACAAAGAAGCTGTGAAAGAAAAATATCGCTTTTTTTCTTTTGGAGACGCATGTTTTTTTACAGATGACTTTACAAAAAATATCATTTAGTATATGATAGCAATGTGTAAAATAGAACTCTGTTATGGGTATGCCAGGGAAAGGGTATTGGTCAAAATGGAAGAAAGAAGAAAAAATAACCGCAGGAAATTAATTTCCACGATTATTGTAAAGCGGCTGGATGACAACAGCAATCGGGAAGTTACGATTGATATTGTTGATGTATCGAAATCAGGCATTGGATTCAATTGTAGTGAACTCTTGGAAATTGGTACAGTTTATGAGGCTAATTTGAGGATTTGGACACAGGAAGTACTCCATGCATGTCTTGAAATTATTAGAATAGAAAAAAAGGATGAAGGATTCAATTATGGAGCAGTTTTTATAGGCTTGCCGGAATCAGAGGCAACCAGAATTGAAGTATATGATACCGTGGCAAACCTGACAGATGCTTGATTCTTGTGGCAGCCATAAGGGGCAGGCAGATTTGAATTTAACTCATTGCCCGCAAAATAAACAGCTTTATAAAAAGCGGTTCTGCGAATATTAGACAGAACCGCTTTTTCTATTTGTGATAGATGGAGTAGCCTTTTGATTGAAGAATTTCAGAAGCTTTTTCAATATTGTTTTCTTCGTAAAATTCTACCTGAAGTACGCCGCCTTCTGACTCTCTGTTGTGGACAATTCCGATATTTTTAATGCTGATCTGGTTAAGGGCCAGAATCGTTGCAATGGCGGCTAAGGCGCCGGGTTCGTCAGCAATATCAATTCGAATGGTGTAAGATTTCTTAATAGGACCACTGGAAGCATCTATGAAAGAGTCCCGGTAACTTCTGGCATTGTCAAAAAAATCATAAAGCTGCTTTGAACTGGAAGCATCAATTTCCTTTTTTATTTCTTTAAGAGAAAGAATATAGTCATCTAACAGTGCTGAAATATTTTCTTTGTTGGTCAGACAGATTTGCTGCCACATCACGGGAGAAGAAGATGCAATCCTGGTAATGTCTTTAAAACCGCCTGCTGCGATCAGTTTCATAATTCCTTCTTTGGAGTCGGATGCTTTGATCAGATTCACCAAAGAAGCTGCAATTACATGAGGAAGGTGGCTGACAGCGGCAGTGACAAAATCGTGCTGCTTACAGGTGAGTACCATAGGAATGGCGCCGAGGGAGGCAATTAAAGTGCTGAAGGAAGCAACAGTTTCTTTTGGGACGCCTTCTCCGGGAGTTAATATATAATAAGCATTTTCTAAAAGAAGAGCTTTGGAATTTATATAGCCGATACGTTCACTTCCTGCCATAGGGTGACCGCCGATAAACTGACCTTCAAGTCCTGCATTTTTAATATGTTCGTGAATATCTGTTTTTACACTGCCTACATCTGTAAGGAGACAGGAAGGAGATAAGCAGTCTTTCAGTTTAGAAAGATTTTTATCATTTTCAGAGACAGGAGCACATAAAAAAATGTAGCTGCATTTTGAAAATTCACTGCCAATATCAGATAACGGAAGATGAATGACGCCTTCTTTAGCGGCAGTTTTTACTGCCTCCTGATTAATGTCATATGCAATTAGACGGCTGTCAGGGTAAAATTTTCGAAAAGCCTTAGCGATGGAACCGCCGATTAATCCCAGGCCGATAAAGCCGCAAGTAAAAGTATTGTTCATGGAAAACTCCTTTCATAAACAACGTTTGACTAAAAAAATATAACACTTTAGTGCACAAAAGTCAATCAATCTGTAAAATGTATAATTTTGCTTGTATATTTCCGTGAAATTTAGTAAAATGTACTCATGGGGTTTGAAGGCTGAAATAATTTTTCTTTAAAATTATGACGTATTGCCCAAAGAAACAGAAAATGGAGGGACATATATGAATATTTACACAACTGATAAGATCAGAAACGTAGCGCTGCTTGGACATGGCGGAAGCGGAAAGACCAGTTTGGTAGAGGCTATGGCATATTTATCAGGTATTACATCCAGATTAGGAAAAGTAGATGACGGCAATACTGTCAGTGACTTTGGCAAGGAAGAGCAGAAGAGAAAAATATCCATTAGTACTTCCGTCGTTCCTGTTGAATGGGAAGGATATAAGATTAATCTGTTAGATGCACCCGGCTTTTTTGATTTTTCAGGTGAAGTAGAAGAGGCAATCAGTGCAGCGGGCGCAGCGATTATTGTTGTAAATGGTAAATCTGGTGTGGAAGTAGGCACACAAAAAGCATGGGATATCTGTGAAAAATATAAACTGCCTCGTATGATTTATGTAAGCAATATGGACGTGGACAATGCATCATTCAGGCAGGTTGTGGAAGACATGACACAAATGTTTGGTAAAAAGATGGCTCCATTCCATCTGCCCATCCGCGAAAATGAAAAGTTTGTGGGATATGTTAATGTAATTACTGAGACAGGTAATAGATGGCAGGGAAAGGATGTTGTGGAATGTGAGGTTCCGGAATATAACAAGGCAAACCTTCAGATCTGTCGAGAAACTCTTATGGAAGCAGTAGCAGAAACCAGCGAGGAAATGATGGAGCGCTATTTCGGAGGCGAAACCTTCTCAGACGCTGAAATAAGGGCAGCTCTTAGAACCAATGTGTGTGATGGCAGTATCGTTCCTATGACGATGGGATCAAATGTTTTATGTCAGGGAATGTATACACTGCTTGACGATATCATTAAATACTTCCCAAGTCCTGAAAATAGAACAGTGGCAGGGATTAATATGAAGACCAATGAAATTTATCATGCAGACTATGATTTTTCTAAGGCAAAATCTGCGTATATTTGGAAAACCATTGTGGATCCTTTCATTGGAAAATATTCATTGATCAAAGTAAATTCCGGTGTACTTAAGACAGATGATGTGATTTATAATGTGGATAAGGATATAGAGGAGAAGATTGGTAAGTTATATGTGCTTCAGGGAAATAAGCCTGTTGAAGTTAAGGAACTTCATGCAGGAGATATTGGCGCACTGGCAAAGCTGACAGCCGCAAGAACTGGAAACAGTTTATCTACCAAGGCTACTACCATTAAGTTTGGAAAATGGGAAATGCCTACACCATATACATACATGCGCTACAAACCTAAGAATAAAGGTGATGTTGACAAGATTTCTCAGGCACTTCAGAAGATTTCTCATGAAGATTTGACTATGAAGTATGTAAATGATTCTGAGAATAAACAGATGCTTCTTTATGGAATGGGCGATCTGCACCTTGAAGTGATTGCCAGTAAGCTTTTAAATGAATATAAGGTTGAAATTGAATTGACTGAGCCTAAAGTAGCCTTTAGAGAAACAATTAAGAAAACTTCTGATGTAGAATATAAGTATAAAAAGCAGTCAGGCGGACACGGACAGTATGGCCATGTTAAGATGAAATTTGAACCTTCAGGTAATTTGGAAGAGGCTTATGAGTTTGAACAGATCGTAGTAGGCGGTGCGGTTCCTAAGAACTATTTCCCGGCAGTAGAAAAGGGAATTCAGGAATCCGTACTGAAAGGGCCTATGGCAGCTTATCCGGTTGTGGGAGTTAAGGCAATTCTTTATGATGGATCTTATCATCCGGTGGACTCTTCTGAAATGGCTTTTAAGATGGCTACGATCCAGGCCTTTAAGAAAGGATTTATGGAGGCACATCCAGTTTTGCTTGAGCCGATTGCTTCCATGAAAGTGACAGTACCTGATTCCTATACAGGAGATGTTATGGGTGACTTGAATAAGAGAAGAGGAAGAGTGCTTGGCATGAATCCGGCTCCTGGCGGTAAACAGGTTATTGAGGCTGATGTGCCTATGATGAGCTTGTTTGGATATTGTACGGACCTTCGTTCCATGACCGGTGGACGCGGCGAGTATGAATATGAGTTTTCACGTTATGAGCAGGCACCCAGTGATGTACAGGAGAAGGAAGTGGCAGCAAGGGCGGCTAAGGTTGCTGAAGGTGCAGAAGAGTAAACATGTTTTTAAAAGAATAAGTTCTTTTTAGAAGAAGGAAACAGGATGCTGTATATGGGGGTATACAGCATCCTGTTGTATTTTATTGGCAGAAATTGTATAATCTATGCTATATGAGTTTAAAAGACAAGGAGCATATTCTCATGAAAAAAAATAAAATAATCAGAAACCTTATCATTGGTCTTGCGATTGTGATTGCGCTTGGTGTGTATTATTATGTGACGATACCTGCAATCAATATTCATTCTTCAGGAACCTGGGGAGCAATTTTCCTGATCATTGGTATTTTAATGCTTTTTTCACTGGTGAAGCATTTTAAAGGAAATGTGGAAAGCACAGTGGAAGGCATTAGTAAAATGCAGTTTCGGCTAAAAGAAACCAGTCTTATGTTTAAAATTTTAGGCATTTTGATGCTGCTATTACTTGCTGCTTATGGGATTGGCTATTTATTGTCCTCCCCCTTTTTTAATGCGGCAAAATATCAGAGCCTATTAAGTATTGAGGAAAGAAACTTTACAGACGACATAAAAGAAGTGGATTATCAGACGATTCCTCTTTTAGATAAGGATTCGGCGGCTATTTTAGGAAACAGGAAAATGGGAAGCATGGTGGACATGGTTTCTCAGTTTGAAGTGGCCAGTGATTATTCACAGATTAATTATAAGGGAAAACCGGTTCGCGTGACGCCCCTTACTTATGCCAGTCCCATCAAATGGCTCACTAACCAGAGAAACGGAATTCCTGCCTATATTTTGATTGATATGACCACACAGGATACGGAATGCGTGAAGCTTACAGAAGGTATTAAATATTCAAAAGGGGAATATTTTAACAGAAATATTTACAGGCATTTGCGTTTTCATTTTCCAACTTATATTTTTGCTGAGCAGATCTTTTTTGAAATTGATGATGAAGGGACGCCTTATTGGGTATGTCCTGTAAAAAAGTTTAATATTGGTCTGTTTGGCGGACAGACCATTGGAAGGGTAGTGCTGTGTAATGCGCAGACGGGGGAATGTACGGATTATGCAGTGGAAGATGTACCTGCATGGATTGACAAGGTTTATTCGGCGGAACTTTTAATTGATTTGTATGATTATTCAGGGCTGTTAAAGCATGGCTATTGGAACTCCTTGTTAGGGCAGAAGGATTGTCTTCAGTCTACTAATGGGTACAATTATATAGCTCTTGATGATGATGTCTGGGTTTATACCGGAGTGACCAGTGTCAGCGGTGACCAGTCTAATGTGGGATTTGTGCTGATGAATCAGCGAACAATGGAGACGCGTTATTATAAGGTGGAAGGAGCTATTGAGGATTCGGCAATGTCTTCAGCAGAAGGACAGGTACAAAACCTGGGATATCGGGCAACGTTTCCCCTGCTTCTTAATATTGCAGATGAGCCTACTTATTTTATGGCACTGAAGGATGGAGCCGGGCTTGTCAAAAAATACGCAATGGTTAATGTTCAGAAATATCAATGGGTGGCCATTGGTGATACCTTAAAAGAATGTGAAAAGAATTATACAGAGCTTTTAAGCACGAATGGAATTGTAAGCAGTATGGCAGAGGAGCTAAAGCGTATTACTGGAAAAATTAAAAGTATTTCATCTATTGTTTTAGAGGGCAATACCCATTATTATATTTGTCTGGAAAACAGCGGCGATATTTTTGATCTTGATATGCAGGACAAATCGTTGATTCAGATTGTGAAATACCAGATTGGAGATCAGGTGACGTTTGAATATTTGGATGGCTATGGGCTTAACCAGGTAAAGTCGATTAAGTGACGCAGGTTTCTTGACATTTTGCCACAATATAGGTAAACTTGTAACTGTTCAGCTACGGAAAAATGAGAGGAGTGTAAACGATGGCAGCACCATATAATCACAGAGAGGTAGAAACAAAATGGCAGAAGATATGGGATGAGGAAAAGGCATTCAAGACTTCTGATGATTATTCAAAACCAAAATATTATGCATTGGTAGAATTTCCATATCCTTCAGGACAGGGATTGCATGTAGGACATCCAAGGCCTTATACAGCGCTGGATATTGTAGCAAGGAAAAGAAGGATGCAGGGGTATAATGTTCTTTATCCAATGGGATGGGATGCATTTGGACTTCCCACAGAAAATTATGCCATTCATAATCATATCCATCCAAAGATTGTAACGAAAAATAATGTAGAACGTTTTAAAGGACAGCTTCATTCTCTGGGCTATTCTTTTGACTGGGATAGAGAAATCAATACCACAGATGTTGGTTACTATAAATGGACGCAGTGGATCTTTTTAAAGTTATTTAATGCAGGACTGGCATATAAGGCAGAAATGCCTATTAACTGGTGTACCTCCTGTAAGGTAGGACTGGCCAATGAAGAGGTGGTAAATGGCGTTTGTGAGCGATGTGGTTCTGAAGTGGTTCGCAAGGTGAAAAGCCAGTGGATGCTTAAAATTACCGAATATGCAGATAAGCTTTTGGAAGGACTTGACAGTGTAGATTATGTGGAACGGGTTAAGGTTTCCCAGAAAAACTGGATTGGAAAATCTACTGGTGCGGAAGTGGATTTTGTTTTAAAGGATAAAGAAGACAAGCTTACTATTTACACAACAAGACCAGATACTTTATTTGGTGTAACCTATATGGTAATGAGCCCAGAACATCCTTTCATTGACAAGTATAAAGAAAACATAAAGAATTGGGATGATGTGATCTCCTATAGAGAGCTGGCGGCGAGAAAGTCAGATTTTGAACGTACAGAGCTTGCAAAGGATAAAACCGGCGTAATGCTGGATGGGTTAACCGCAGTAAATCCTGTAAATGGAGAAGAAATTCCTATATGGATATCTGATTATGTGCTTATGAGTTATGGCACTGGCGCAATCATGGCAGTACCGGCCCATGATGAAAGAGACTGGGAATTTGCCAAGAAATTTAATATGCCTATCATTGAGGTGGTGGCAGGAAGTCCTGTAGATGTGAAAGAAGCGGTGTTTACGGATGTGGCGACAGGAACCCTTGTAAATTCAGGATTTTTGAATGGCCTATCCGTTGCAGATGCAAAAGAAAAAATTATTGCATTTTTAACCGAAAAGGGGATTGGACATAAAAAGACCAATTTTAAACTTCGCGACTGGGTATTTTCCAGACAGCGTTATTGGGGAGAACCGATTCCCATTGTAAAATGTGAAAAGTGCGGCTATGTTGCACTTCCTGAAAGCGAACTTCCCTTGGAACTGCCGGAAGTGGAAAGCTATATGCCGACAGATAACGGAGAGTCGCCTCTGGCACATATGACTGACTGGGTGAAAACTACCTGTCCCTGCTGTGGTGGTCCTGCTCTTAGAGAAACAGATACCATGCCCCAGTGGGCTGGATCTTCCTGGTATTTCTTAAGATATACCGATCCGAAAAATGATAAAGAGCTGGCAAGCAAAGAAGCCTTAAACTACTGGATGCCTGTTGACTGGTATAATGGAGGAATGGAGCATACTACGCTTCACCTTCTGTATTCCCGTTTCTGGCACAGATTCTTGTATGATGAAAAGATAGTTCCTTGTCCAGAACCATATCTTAAGAGAACTTCTCATGGCATGATTTTAGGTTCTAACGGTGAAAAGATGAGCAAATCCCGGGGGAATGTAGTAAATCCTGATGATATTGTAAGGGATTATGGTGCAGATACTTTAAGAACCTATGAGATGTTTATTGGAGCGTTTGAATTAAGCGCTGCATGGAGCGAAGACGGTGTGAAGGGATGCCGCAGATTCCTTGAAAGAGTTTGGAAATTGCAGGATATTCTGGTAGAAGGCGATGGATACTCCAAAGATCTGGAAGTGACTATGCACCAGACAATCAAAAAAGTAAGCAATGATTTTGAAAATCTGAAATATAATACGGCGATTGCAGCTATGATGTCGCTGATCAATGATTTTTACAGGAAAAATAAAGTGACCAGAGGAGAATTTAAGACGCTGCTTACGCTGCTTAATCCGGTTGCACCTCATATTACAGAAGAAATATGGCAGGCAGCAGGATTTGGAGGATATATTTATCAAACTGCATGGCCGGAATTTGATGAGGCTAAAACCATTGAAGCAACTATAGAAATTGCTGTACAGATTAATGGAAAGACCAGAGCTACTTTGGAAATTGCAAGAGATGAGGCAAAGGATACAGTAATTGCCAAGGCAAAAGAAACCATTGCCGAGAAACTGACAGGAAATATTGTAAAGGAAATTTATGTACCTGGCAGGATCGTGAATATTGTTATGAAATAAGTAAAACCCCACCACCTTGGAGCGAGAAAATTATACTGAATCGCAACAGGCGGCGGGGTTTTGAACATTGGCTATTTTCTGGATCGCATAGCCATGATTTTTTCAATTTTTCCGATTTCTTCAGGCGAGGCATGTTTGCGGAGTACCGCTACGATAGTGTCTATTTCATTATCGGAAAAGGAGACTTTTTTTTCCTGCCCGCGTTTCATAACAGCCATTAAAAAAGGAAGCATTTGTTCTTTTTTCAGATTGCTGCTTTCAAACATCAGTGCCTGGAGAAATTCAAGTTTATAGGGATCAATATTTTTTAGGGACTCGTCTTTCATCCAATCATTCTGCATGGTGATTACCTCCAAACATTTCATACATTTGTTTTTGCTCAGGAGAGAGCATATTCATTAGCAGGTTCATCATGTCAAAGCTGCCGGAAGAATTGGAAGAATGTTCCGATTCTGGTTGTGAGGCGGCGCCTGACTCAGAAGAAGCTGTCTCTGTGCCGGAATGGTCTGCGGTATCTTCTGAGGAAGAATTTTGCATTGAGGCTGCAAAAGTATTTATATCAGGAGCAAAATTTGCAAATTCGCTCATGTCAGGCATAAAATCCTTCATGAAATCCATAGTCTTTGACATTTCCTTGTACATTTCTATTCCTTGAAAAATGCTTCGAATCTGCTCTAACTGTTTTTTTTCATTTTCTGTGCAGTAGGGAAGAAGCTCGGAGCACATTTTAAAAATATCAGGAGAAGATTCTTTTTCCATACATCCACAGAGGGAATAAGGATGCTTTTTTAAAAATTCTATTGTGTAGTTTAATTCCAGAAACTTAATGTAGACTGCCATTGACTTTTGTGTTTGATTATCCATATAGGGAAGTATAATTTTAAGCATCTGTATATGATTGGTGCAAAAGAGAGTATCAAATGCAATTACCTTACTGCGCTCATTTGAATCCATAACTGCTCCTTCCCACCTGTTTCAATATTTTATGTTTCAAAATTCCGTGGTATGCAGAAAAGTAGGCTCTTTTCAGAGCCTACTTTTCAGACATGATGAAAAGAATTGCTGTTTGTGATTAGCATCCACATCCACATCCGAATCCAAATCCATTACCGCCGCCACAGCAGGACAGTAAGAGAATGATCCAGATAATATCGCAACCACAGTTGTTGTCGCCGCCATTAAAGAAGCCGCCGTTACCGCCGCATCCGCCACAGCAGGACAGTAAAAGGAGAATCCAGATAATAGAGCAGCATCCGTTATTTCCATTATTAACGCTTGATCCGCATCCACATCCAGTAGCTGTTAAATCACTCATATTTATTTGCCTCCAAAATTTTTTTGTTTTATGGTTTATCATATGTGGTATGGCTTGTATGTGTTTCTTAAAAAGAAAAATATTAAAACAAAATTTTAATTATTAATTTTTAGTAAAAATATTGACATGATAAAGATATTCAATTATGCTGAATATATAAAATCTGAAAAACATTCAAAAAAGTGTGCATATCGCACATCTGGCAGCTTCTGCCCGAAATCACAAACACAAATTAACTTATGAAAGGCAGGAAAGCTGACATGAAAGATAAGAAGCATCATGCACTTCCTGCGGAAAGGAAGGTGTATGAGCAATTCAGATACCAATGATATTATCAATGATGCAGCGTCAAATTTAAGCGATTTTGCTCTTTTCCTGACAGTAATGAAACACAGGGAGGCTTATCAGAACACCTTAAGTATTATCCTTGAGGAATCGGACATCCAGTTAAGAGAAGTAAAAGTAGAGCAGGTAATTTTAAATAAGTCCAGCCATAGGGCCATCCGCCTGGATGCGTGGGCATTATCGACAGACGAGAGACAGTTTGATATGGAGATGCAGAATCGTGCCAATCAGGACTCTCTTCCCAAACGGTCAAGGTTTTATCAGGGGCTTATGGACACACCTGTGTTAAAGTCGGGGAAGAAAACCAGATACAAGTACCTTCCGTCTACTACAATCATATTTATTACACAGGATGATATTTTTAAGAAAGACCTGGCAAAATATACATTTACAGAGCAATGTGAAGAAGTAAAAGGACTTAAACTGGAAGACGGTACTAC
>DKUR01000046.1:0-6237 GCA_002490775.1 Lachnospiraceae bacterium UBA7199
AAAAGTCACTTCATAACAGGAGGATAAAGAATATGACAAACAAAATTATAGGTCGTGTATTAGCGACAGAAAAGAAACCAACAACTATTGATGATTTTACTTTTTGGACTGACCCTGAATTAATCTTAAACCCTTTTGATATTGTGAAAGTGCAGCATGTCAACAATTCGTTTTCTTACGGCGTAATTGAGGACATAGCTCATATTACTGATGCCGCCAGTTTTTTAACGAATTTTATCTCAAGTGATTTTGGTGATGTAAGTGCTGAAGGGAACACTCTACGTGTTGGAATGAACTATGTAACTGCTAAAGTGATTTGTAACACAAATAATATTTATATTCCAGTACAAAACAATGCAAAAGTTATGCTAGCGACTGCTGAAGAAATCAACTATGCTCTCGGACTAAATGATATACGCAATCCCCTAATATGTGGTTATCTCGAAATGTATGAGGGAACGAAGGGTTGCGAAAGGGTTACGCTTCCTGTCAATCTCAACTCCAAATTCATCATCGGTCCCGAAGGTGCACATTTGAACATTTCGGGCATTTCTGGTCTTGCGTCCAAAACTTCCTACGCTATGTTTTTGCTGAAAGCCATTCAGGACAGTTATATGAAAAAAGATTCCAAAGACGAAGATGAGGATAATGTTGCCTTTGTTCTTTTTAATGTCAAAGGCAAGGATTTGCTTGCCATAGACCAAATAAATGATTTTGCAGATGAAAGTAATCCTGAGGCTGCCCGAAAGGATACTTTTGAAAAGTATGAAAAATTAGGATTGGCGGCGGAACCATTCAAGAATGTCAGGTATTACTATCCTTATTCGATTCCGAAAACACGTCATTGGAATACATATATGACGCCAGAAGAGGTCGAGGATAATATCAAAAAGAAAAAGGCTAAGAAGTTTAAATATATCTACAAATATGATAAAGAAAACCTTGATTTGATGTTTGCCAATATTGACGACTCTACTCAAACGATGGAATCTATCATCAGCTACATTATGTCTGGTCAGGGTCGTTTCAATCAAGTAAGTGATTGGCAGGATTTCCTTGAAGCAGTGAAAGAAAAATGCTCTTCTGAAACCGCTGGAAAGGATAAGGAAATCCCTGTGGCAAGTTGGCGTAAGTTCTACAGAATTATCAATAAGAGTATTACAGATAACAAGATTTTCGCAAGAGATATTCGAGAAGAAGATGGTGAAACCCGTATAGGTGATGCTCTAAAATATATCAAAAAAAATGAGGTTCACGTTATTGATATTGCCAAACTTTCCGAGGATAAGCAGGCATATGTATTTGGTGATGCTATCCGTACCATTTATGACTTGCAGTTGGGTCAATACTCTGGTGAAGAAGATGTAAATCCGCCTTCAAGAATTGTTATTTTCATTGATGAGCTTAACAAGTACGCATCCAAGGAAACTCCAAAGAACTCTCCTATTTTGCGACAAGTTCTTGATGTCGCAGAAAGAGGTCGTTCCCTTGGCGTTGTCCTGTTTGCTGCGGAACAATTTAGAAGTGCTATTCACGACCGTGTTACTGGTAATTGTTCCACACACGCTTATGGAAGAACAAACTCTATTGAAGTTACCAAGAGCGACTACAAGAGTATTCCTCCTGTATATAAAACTATGATGACTCGCTTAAAGCAGGGTGAGTATATTATTCAAAACCCCGTCTTTCGGTCTCTTTTGAATATAAAATTTCCAAAACCGATATACAAACAGTTTAAGTAAGGAGATAGTTATGGCAACAGTAGGGAAAAATATACTTGACAATCTTACAACGGGAATGTACTCCGATTCAAAGGTTATCTATCGAGAATACATACAGAACGCTTGCGACCAAATTGATCTTGCTATTTCTATGGGGATTTTGACTGCCAACGAAGGTAGTGTTGACATTTTCATTGATACAAAAAAGAGATATATTAGTATCAAAGATAATGCAACTGGTGTAAGAGAGGCTGACTTTGTTGAGGATGTCGGTGACATCGCAAACAGTAATAAAGAAATTGGTAAAAACAAAGGATTTCGAGGCATTGGTCGCCTTTGTGGTCTTGCATACTGTAAAAGCTTAAAGTTTACTACAAGTTACTTAGGCGAAAATGTTAAGTCGATAATGACGTGTAATGCCCAAAAGATGCGGGCAATGCTTGTAGAAAATAAAAAATATACACTTGATGAAATTTGGGATGAAATAATTACATATTCTACCGAAACGGAAAAAAGTGAAGATCACTATTTTGAAGTAGAGATGATTGAAATCAACAAAGAAAATACTGATTTGCTCAACGAAAACAAAGTACGTGAATACTTGAGCTTTGTTGTTCCTGTACCATATAAGAATACCTTCATTTTGCGAAGCCATATTTATGCTTACGCTCAAAAGCTCGGATATAAAATAGATGAGTACCGCGTAAGAGTAAATGGCTCTCAAATTTTCAAGGAATACACGACAAAACTTAAAGAACAAAGTGGGGCTAACTTGAAAAATTATGATGAAATTTCTCGCTTGGAATTCAAGGATTTTTGCGATGCAGATGGAAACCTAATTGCTTGGATGTGGGTAGGACTTTCTCGTTTTGAGAAGCAAATACCTAAAGTAAACATAATGAGGGGGTTGCGTGTTAGAAGTGGAAATATTCAGTTGGGAAACGATGATGCTTTGCAGGATTTGTTTAAGGAGAGCCGTGGCAATTACTATTTTGTTGGAGAAGTCTTCGCTGTAAGCAAAGACCTTATCCCGAATTCTCAACGCGACTATTTTAATGAAAATGAAACTCGTGTTTTGTTTGAAGACTGTTTGCGAGAGTATTTTTTTGATGTTCTTCACAAACTTTACTATGAAGCTAACAGAGTAAAAAATGATTATAAGCGTCAAGAAGAATATCTTGCTAAAGTAACGGAATACCAAAAGAAAGAGAAAGAACAGGGCTTCGTAAATGAAGAAGAACGTCAAAAACTTCAATTTGATATTGACAAGGCGAAGAAAAATGCTGAAGATGCTCGTAAACGATTGGACAAATTAGACATTAGCGATACTAATTCGCCTTTGTTTGAAGTTCACAAAAGTATTGGACAAAAATACAGTGCAAATAAGTTAAAAGAGCAAGCGGAAAACACTATTGTTGTCATCGAGGATGAGAAGAAAAAAGCGTTTGTTACTAGCAATATGTCTAAATTATCAAGAAGTGAGCGAAAAATCGTAAGCAAAATTTTATCTATCATAAATGAAATTGCACCAAAGGATATTGCTGAACAAATCATAGAAAAAATCAAAGAAGAGATGAGATAATGCCTTATGAATAGAAAAGTTTTGCTCATTGAGCCAAATTATAAAAATAAGTATCCACCTATGGGATTAATGAAACTTGCAACTTATTACCGTATGGTTGGTGATGATGTGCGTTTTTACAAAGGAGATATGCGTTTGCTTGCAGTAGATTTAATCTGTGAAGATTTAATTAACCATCTCTCTATTATTTTTCCAGATGTGTTCTGGAAGGACTACTATCCCACTTTGTTCACTTTTATCAAAGTTGGTAAATACGTTGCTCTTGAAAATGAAGAAATTTTTGCAGATGAACTTGTATTGGATATATTGAAAGAATACCGAAAAAAATATAGAGACAAAGAGTATTTTTCTAAACCGAGATTTGACAAGGTTGGTATTACAACCCTTTTTACTTTCTACTGGGACATTACCATAAGTACCATAAATTTTGCAAAGCAACTTTGTAAAAAAGAAGAAGACGTTATGGTGGGAGGTATAATGTCCTCAATTTTGCCAGATGAGGTCTACGATGCAACTGGTATACGCCCTTTTATTGGGTTACTTAATCACCCAGGCGATATAGACGAAGGCAATGAACTGATAATCGACGAACTTCCATTAGATTATTCTATTTTGGAAGAAATTGATTACGTGTATCCTGCAAATAATGCCTATTTTGCCTACATGACAAGAGGCTGTGTGAACAATTGTCCATTTTGTGCAGTTCCGAAGTTGGAACCGCAATACTGCGATTATATTAATTTAAAGCAACGAATTGAGTTCACAGATAAGCGATTCGGCGCAAGAAAAGACTTGCTTCTTCTTGATAATAATGTTTTAGCATCAAAGTGCTATGACCAAATAGTTGATGAAATTAAAGATTGTGGTTTTGGTGCAGGTGCAACTTATATACCTCCTAATGAATATGAAATAACAATTAATAATTTGCGTGATTCATTTAATGATAGAGCATATATCCGAAAAGCAATTTCAATATATAAAGAAATTATTGATAAGTTAAAAGATGATACAGAAAAAACAGAGCTTTATATGCGCTTAGAAGATGTTCATTGTCTAAACTCTTATTCCGCTTCTAAAGAAGAAATTTTGAGATTAGATGAATATGTACGCCCTCTGTACGAAAAAACGCATAAACCTTCAAGCAGAAAACGTATCGTAGATTTTAATCAAGGAATTGATTCACGCCTTATTACCAAAGTTAATATGACAAAGTTGGCAGAAGTAAATATTTATCCTCTGCGAATTGCGTTCGATCATTGGAAGCTAAAGGATGTTTACGAGCAAGCAATACGCACTGCCGTAGGTAGTGGTATTAAGAATCTTTCCAACTATCTTTTGTATAACTTTGAAGACAAGCCAGAAGAACTTTATTATCGTTTAAGACTGAATGTCGATTTATGTGAAGAATTAGGCGCAAGTATCTACTCTTTTCCAATGAAGTATCATCCAATAAACGATAAGGAATTTTTCATGAACCGTGATTTTATAGGCAAACATTGGAATAGAAAATTTATTCGTGCTGTTCAAGCGGTGCTTAATTCGACCAAAGGAAAAATTGGACGTGGAGTAGATTTCTTTGAAGAAGCATTTGGCAGGGATGTAGATGAGTTCATTAAAATTCTTTGGATGCCTGAGACATTCATTATCTACAGAAGAATATATGATGCTGATTTAAGAGCAAGAATGGCAAGCCGTTATACTACCGTAACAAAACACGATTGTGATTTGACTACTGAATGGTGGGAAAAATTCTCGGCATTACCCATAGACAAACTGACCAAAGCAAAAGAAATTATTGCTCTTAACAAGTTTAAAGATGGCGATTATGAATGTTATGACGAAGAAATCAATACTGTTTTAAATTATTATAAAATTTCTCGTGATGATACGGAAAATAATTGAACTTATTAAAAAAATGGCGGCAAGGATTTTCCCTGTCGCCGTTGTCTCAAAAGAGCACTCTCATTCTATAAAAATGTTCTTTTGCATATGCAATTATTCAAATTCCTTTATTTCAGATACAAGCCTTATTCCGTCCTGCAATCCCAATCTGTAAGCGGCTGCACCATATGCTACTCCGCAGTCGTTGGCGGCTGAAATCGCTTTATCAACGATTGCACTCTGTTCTTTGCTTAGCCCTGCATTATCCAGTCTGTCAAATGCTTTGTCCTGATGTTTTAGTGCATCTTGGTATGCACTGTTTCTGCTGACTGCTCTGTCTAAGGCTTTGACTGTCCTGACTTTGACAAATATGTCTAATAGACATTGTGATTTTTTCCCTGCTTTTCCCATACAGCACTCCTTTTGCCAAATATATTCTGTTAAGGTTGAATCTTTCAATAGTTCTTGCGGTTTTTCTGCTTTTTCAACAAGCAGATTTTCAATGCCTGTCTTTTTTGCAAAACTGATCCGCTGGTCAGAAAGCTCTTTCTGTTTTTCTTTCGGCAGGCATTTGAATATATCCCCATAGTCCATATCTTCCATTGGCGTTCCTTCCGCTAAATCAAGAAGCTGCGTATATAACCATTCACGCCATAGGTCATCAAACAAACTTCGGCTGTCTACAAAGATATATGCGGATGCATCTAAAATCTTTCCCATTCTGTTTATCTATCCTTTCTGTTTTGTCCATAAGCCGCTTGCAAGACGTAGCCAGACAGTGTTATAATATTTGTGCAGCTTGCCTTGTGCGGGTGGCATAGGGGAAGTGGTGTAAATACGTTTGCCAACGGCACCACTTCCTTTTATTTTTTTGCATTGAGAGCCTTGATACCGTCACGCAATCCCTGCGGGCGTGATACGCCTGCTTGCTGACAGTATTTGTCTAACATTTGCAATTCCTCTTCGGTCAGACGTACATCAACTCGCATAGTCTTGGGATTGTCCGTTGTTGGTCGCCCTCTATGCTTTTCCGGCATACTTCCCTCCTTTCCT
>DKUR01000046.1:6559-9559 GCA_002490775.1 Lachnospiraceae bacterium UBA7199
ATATTTTACCGCCAATAAATGCTCTTATCTGATATATGGTGTTGTAATTTTGAGAAAATAAAATGGGGGCTGTTATCACCAGCTTTGAAAGGAAAAAATAATTCGCACTAATTCCGTATCCAGAATAGGCTCTTTTGAAAAAAAGTGGTAAAATAGAAAAAAAGTTTTTCGCAGAGGAGTCCATATGAGCAGGGAACAAGAGAGAATCCGAAGAAAACTGGAAAGCAATCCAGTCGTGGAGTGCAACAAAGTCAGGAACAGGTATTGTCCAAACCTGTTCTGTGACTTTGCAGATACAAAAGACCCAAGAAACCAGAGCTATACAGAGTATTCCAACGATAAACTGCTGGGAACTATGTTCTACAAAGGGATAGCCGGGATTGAAAGCATGCGGTCAATGACATATGAGTTCAACCAGGAAAGGGTTGTGGGAAATCTGTACCGGTTTATGGGAAGAGAGGAAAAAGAGTATCTGCCCCATGCTGTCACAGTCAATGAATATTTTGAGAAGCTGGACCATGAGGAACTGCAAAAGGTACAGCAGAAGCAGGTCTATGAATTGATCCGCAGCAAAGCCTTTTATGATGCCAGGTTCCAGAAAAAATGGCTTGTGATCGTGGACGGGACGCAGACTTATTCAGGAAAACGGAAACTGAATGACGGATGCCTGGAACGCCATTTTAATAAGGATACAGAGGATGAGACGGTAAATTACCACTGCGATGTACTGGAAGCAAAGATCGTGCTTGGGGAGAGCCTGATTGTAAGCATAGCCAGTGAATTTATAGAAAATAATGGGGAAGATGCCGAAAGACAGAAAAACATGAGTGAGGAGAAACGGAAGCAGGACTGTGAGACAAAAGCGTTTCAGAGGCTGGCAGAGAAGGTGAAAAAAGCATTTCCAAGGCTGCCTGTCATACTGCTTGCAGACAGCCTGTATGCATCGGAACCGGTCATGGATATCTGCCGGGATAACAAGTGGGGATTTATCATCCGATATAAAACAGGGAGCATCCCAAGTATCACAGAGGAATATGAAAAGATACCAGAAAAGGAAACGTCAGGGCATGCAGAATTTATAAATGGTATAGATCATAACGGAAAGCAGGTAAATATGCTGCGGTTCTGGGAAGAAAAGATTGTAAAAGGAGAGGCGGTGCGGACAGATTTCCAATGGCTGACAAGTGTCCGGATAACCGAAAAGAACGCAGAGAAGCTGGCCGGCACAGGAAGAAAACGCTGGAAAATAGAGAATGAGGGATTTAACCGCCAGAAGAACTGGCAGGGTGATATCACCCATGCCTGCAGCTGGGATGCCACTGCAATGAAGAACCATTACCTGATGATACAGATCTCAGATATGGTAAAGCAGCTGTATGAGTGGTTTTTCCTGAAGGCAAGGGAGATAAAAAAGAAGCAAAAAAATATATCTTCTGAACTGTTAGCAAGCTTTGGACGGCAACTGACAGAAAGAGAAGATATATTTGGGGAGGATAGACACTGCATACCACCCAACTGAAATAAGTATAGCAAAGGAAGTGATGTCTGCCAAGAGGGAAATGAAAAATTTATCCACAAAAAAGTAAGAAGTAGCAGAAGTGTGACCAGTGAATGTGGATAACTTCCCAAATTTATACGGAAAACTTCAAACCGGAAAATTTGAGGTGTTCAGGCAGGCTATAACAAAATTTACCTTTCAAAACTGTGTTATCACCCCCAAAATTGACAATAGATATGTGCTTAGATATATTATTGTAAAGATACTTATGATTGGATGCTTGGCAATAAGGTCTTTATAGTTTCCGACAATTTAGGAAATGCAGAGCATATTTCTTTAAGCTGTGTCTCATTGCAATCCGATAACTGTGACATTTTGGCAAGGTCATATTCTCTCCATATTAAAGCGGAGTTTTTCAGCGATAAAACCTCAAATAAATACTTATCTTCCCAATCCTCAAACATAACTCCATTTTTCTTTAATGTATAGTACGTTTTCATAGTTAGGGCATAATCATGTCCACATATTTCGTTTAAATCATAGGCTGTTTTGTGTTGCAGATCGTCTATGCTAAATATATCATTCTGAAAGAACAGGGTATGTAATCTTGCAGGGAAATGGCAGTTGCTGAACGCCTCTTTGATAGAAGCTAAGGAACGTATCCGGATGCCGTATTTCTCACATATGCTGTCAAGTTCCAGCATTGTGTTTTCGCCCAAATTGCGGAACTTCAATATTTCCTCTCTGGGATGTATGGATAACTGTGAGAGGTATAGTATGTTATGGAACATAAGGACATTTTCCAGTCGCTTTGACATGGGGATATCCTTAACAGATATTTCGTTTTCCGGTGGGTATAGGTATCCTAATGCGTTCAGTTCATTAGCAATGGCAGTTGCATTACAACCTTTGGGACATTTATTTGCAAATGTCAGATAATTGAGCCCTTCAAGTTCTGAAACTTTGGTGATTTGTAAAGTCCATGACAAAGCTGTTTTGACTCCCTCAGAAAGTTTTAAGTCTTTAATATATGTTTCCATATCCTGCTCCTTTCGTATTTATTGTACTACGTTGGTTATGGTATAACACTTTTCCTTACAGAATAAAGAAAATCAACTAAAATAGTGTGGATTGAAATGACAAAAGATTGATTTAACTGCATAAATCAGTGCATACCCTTATTCATATGTGTATCTGCCAGTAATATTTCTATCAATGGTGACAATATAAACAATTCCTCAAAAATTATCAATATCCGTCGCAGAAAATGAACAATTTGAGCAGAAAACGGACATTAAAACAGCTTTACCACACATAATGGGTAAAGCTATGCAGAGAGGTGAAAAAGATATACTATACCATTAGTTTTGAGATAAAATAGTATGGTTTGAACTGATAAAAGAATGATTTAATTGCGTAAGTCAGTCCACGACCTTATCCATATGTGTATCTGCCAATAACTTTTGTATCAATGATGACAGTGCCGGAACACTGTCGGATAT